>CAYVXD010000061.1:0-22287 GCA_964454265.1 uncultured Candidatus Sumerlaeota bacterium
CGAATAAAGGGCTGCGCACAATCTCATCGCGAAAAAAAATCCTACAACAACAGCGATAACACCAATCAGGGTTGCAATGACACGTAATGCATCTCGTAGTTTCTCTACTGATGCAGCAAATGATTCCTCCTGGTGACCGTATTGTCCCGTATCGAATTGTCCCATATGATCCTCCTCGTGCTTGAAAATTAAGGGAGAGGTCTACACATCTCTCCCATAGTGCCTGCCTAACGGTTGCGAGCTGACCGGTGTCCTAGCACCCCACTCATTGATTATTACGCAGCTGGCGGGGTGCGCATTGTACCTAAATCCCGAGGACTCTTGACAAGCCTGAGCGACGTCGCAATCTGCATAGTATGACCTCTTGATTACAAATACAAATCAACGCAAAATTATACGTCTGTCCCCTTTACCTCCCTTTAGCTCGAGAATCGCCTTTGCCTTATGTTGCTTTATCTTTCTCCACAACTTACGTGACATAATAAAACCCCGAAAAGCTAAAATAAGCTGCAGGCAATCGGTGAAGCTGTTCGTGCGCCAATTTCATGCATCTGCTAGCGCTCTTTAATCGCTTCTTCGATGATTTTTCTCCTCAGCTTAGTCAGATTGGTTATCCCCAAAACTTCCTGCAGCCAGCTTATTACGGCTGTATGGGCGATTTCCTTATTCCTTTCTTCATCATCATTCATGGCCATTCCAAGAATTGCTCCGGTAAGATCGTGAATCTCTCCCACGACCTCGGATCTTTTCTCGCCAACAGCCAGAGAGTTCAGTCGTTCGCTTTTCGCAGCTATCGTCCTGAGAGCTCTCTCCAATGCCTCTAGCTTTTCTACTATATCCTTAGTTACCCACACAGTGTATTTCCGCCGGATTTCGAACAAATTCGAGGCCACCTTCAAAGCCTCTTTGGTTGGCCCTTCACGCCATAGTAAATCAGCCGCCTTATTCACTTCTTCGACGTACTCCTCACAAAACTGCACATGCTTATCAAATGCAACATTGGCCATATGGGACGATAGTCCAACACTTAAGACTTCTTGTCGCTGCTGGAGGAACAATCTCCTTTCGTGTTCAAGATTATCTCTTAGCAAATTGAAAAGCGCGCCGAAAAGTGCTCCCACGCCTGGCGTCGCTATAAGAACCTTAATGAAGTCGCTTACAGCGAGAACAATTGCCAGACCAATCGTCAGAAAAGCGACTGATGCGAACACTACGTAAATGATGATTTTCTTCTGTTTCATAGCTCTACCCTGATTGACTTGAGCGAGAGTCGTTGGGCAACCACAAGGGTTGCCCCTACATCCCACTACTCGCGCAAAATAATAGAGTTCGCTTGTGGATATTTAGTCATTCGTCCAAAGCAACATGCATCACTATTCTAACCTTTGCAAACCGTAAACTTATTTAATGTGCACCTGTAAGTCAAGGGCATATCTTCATTCCATTATATTGGATAGGATGATGCAATACGAGAGAACAACCTCTTAATGGATGTTTTAATCATGCATGCTTGGCGTCTTGGCGTGATGTAAAAAAAATATACTCGCGCAAAGCCGCAAAGGGCCTATTAGTAAAGTAGGGGCGTATTGCAATACGCCCCTACAGTAAATCTGCGCATTCAACCCCAGTTTGGCAGTAGAACTAATAAAGGCGGAGTTCAACCGTGCTAACTGAAAGAAGGAGAACCACAATGGTCTACGGTAACGCATCATAACCAAAACACAGAAGGATGTAACAATATGCATGAGCGATTTCATCCGCGTCAGGAGGGCTCTCGTTAAGACGTCTCGCCTTCACATTGGCTAGGGGGTTTGATGAATCAAACCCCTACAGCCCGCCGCAGGCGGACGCTGCCCGTTAAAAGCCAGTAGGGGTTCAAAATTTTGAACCCCTACAATGTTAAACAGCTTCCCTACCTTTACGGGCTTGGCGCCTTGGCGTGATGTAAAAAAATATTCTCGCGCAAAGCCGCCAAGGGCGCAAAGGGCTATTGTTCCGACACAATAGATTTTACAAATCGTAAGAATAATAGAGTAGGGGCGTATTGCTATACGCCCCTACAATGAATCTATTTATGATTTCCGTTATCGGCAGGCCTTCGGCTTCTGCGATTCGGTTCCGCTGCGCTGAGCGGAACGTGTTTTTAAATAAATAAGCAGCACGGTTACATCTGCAGGATTGACGCCTGAGATTCGTGATGCCTGGCCAATGGATCGGGGCCGAATCTGACTTAGTTTCTCCGCAGACTCTTTACGCAATCCCTTGATCGCAGCATAGTCAATATCTTCGGGCAGCAGGGTTTGTTCCAGGCGCTTTGCCTGCTCAATCGCTTCAGCCTGTTTGGCAATATAGCCAGCATATTTAATTGCAATCGTCACCTGCTCGATAGCGCGCGGGTTATCGAGCGCACCCGCAAGTCCCAGAGACACCAGGTAGTCGTACGTCACCTCAGGTCGCGCCAGGAATTGCGCCAGCGTGATGCTCTTTTCCATCATGCGCAATCCCAGCTCCTCCAAAGTCTTTTCGTTGAGCTCCGACCACTTCATCGGCGTAGACCGTAGCCGTTCGAGCTCGCGTTCAATTTGTTCTCGATAGCGACAGAATGCACTGTAGCGCTCCGAATCAATAAGCCCCAGTTTGTAGCCAAGCTCAGTGAGGCGGAGATCAGCATTGTCCTGCCGCAGCAACAGGCGATATTCCGCGCGAGAAGTAAACATCCGATACGGCTCGCGCGTGCCTTTTGTCACCAGATCGTCAATCATCACCCCAATGTAAGCATCGGCGCGAGTAAGCACAATGGATTCTTCACCCTTAATTTTCCGCGCAGCATTAATGGCTGCCACCATGCCCTGACCTGCTGCCTCTTCGTAGCCAGAAGTGCCATTGATCTGTCCTGCAAGGAAAAGGTTCGGCAGATCTTTAACCTCCAGTGTAGGGCCGAGCTGGGTCGGCGGAACAAAGGTGTATTCAATAGCGTAAGCAGGGCGGGTAGGGACCACCTGCTCCAGACCCTTTATCGTGCGCATAAACCGAATCTGGACGTCTTCGGGGAGACTTGACGAAATGCCATTTGCATAAATCTCATTCGTATCTAATCCTTCGGGCTCCAGAAATATCTGGTGGCGCTCCTTATCAGCAAACCGCATTACCTTATCTTCGATACTTGGACAATAGCGCGGCCCAATTCCCACAATCTTCCCGCTATAGAGCGGCGAGCGATCCAGATTGTCGCGAATAATCCTGTGCGTCTCAGGATTAGTGTAGGTGATGTGGCAAGGTACCTGCGGCCGGTTGATCCGTTCGGTAGTAAACGAAAATGGAGGAGGAGGTTCATCAGCTCGCTGAAGCTCCAGGCCGGAAAAGTCAATGGTCTTTGCGTCAAGACGCGCTGGGGTGCCGGTCTTGAGACGGCCGAGTTCCAGCCCCAGGCTGCTCAGGCTCGATGATAGCGTGTCACAACTAAACTCACCCGCGCGCCCCGCGGAAAATGATTTCAGGCCAATGTGAATCAACCCATCCAGAAACGTCCCGGTGGTTAAAATAAGCGCGCGGCAGCTTAGCCGCGTGGCATACTGAAGCTCGATCTCCCATCCCCCTGCATCCGTTGGATGTATATGTTCAACCATGGCCTGCCGTAAATCCAGGTTCGGCATTTGTTCCAGAAATTGCTTCATCCACAGACTATAGGCACGCTTATCCGCTTGCGCCCGCAAGGCGTGCACCGCCGGGCCTTTACCGGTATTCAACATGCGAAACTGAATGCCCGTGGCATCAATGGCACGCGCCATGATACCGCCCAGCGCGTCAATTTCTCGGACAAGATGCCCTTTAGCCAGACCACCAATCGCCGGATTGCACGACATTTGCGCCACGGCGTCCAGATTGATCGTCACCAGCAAGGTCTTCATCCCGAGCCGTGCTGCAGCGTGTGCTGCCTCGCAGCCCGCATGGCCTGCACCAACCACTATCACATCGTAATCCGGCGTCGGCCTGTGTGCCATTGTGATTATCCCAACGTCTTATTCGCAACCATACTCGTCATCTACCTTGACGCGCACGGAAACCAGCAGGAAATTGCGCCTCTTTTTTTGTGGGCAGCGCGCCTCAGCGATTCCTTCTCAGGCGGTACTTTACCACGCGCCAGATAAACACGAGGTTCCCGATAAGGTAGCGCCGCCACATGCGTCCGGGCTCAAGAATCAGACGAAACAACCATTCCAGGCCTGCCCTTCTCATCCACACCGGCGCACGAGCACGCTGGCCTGACACATATTCGAATAGCGCGCCAACACACCAGCAAACCGGCACCTCGAGCGCGCTCCGATGGCTCGCCACCCACTTCTCCTGGCGGGGCACGCCCATTCCCACTACCAGCACGTGCGGTTTTGTCTGACGAATGACGTTAACAACCGCCTCACTCTCCTCCTGGCCCAGAAAGCCGTGGTGCGTGCCAACCACTTGCAATGCTGGTAGCATGCCCTTCAATCGAGCCGCAGCAGCTTGCGTAATGCCGGGCTTTGAACCGAGGAAGAAGAGCCGCACCCCAAGCTCCGCGCACCTTCGGCAAAACTCCTCAAAAAAATCCCCCGCATTCACTCGTTCTGGCAACGCTTGATGCAGGAACCGCGACGCCCACACCACAGCCTGGCCATCCGCGTATACCAGATCCGCTTCATCAACGAGATGCGCATATTCAACATCGTGAAAATAGCGATCAATGCACGCCGCGTTTAGGTACGTCACGAACGCCCGCCGCGTGTCTCTCGCCATCCGCAAAACTGCCTCGACAAATTCTCGCGCAGTAATCTTTTGGATTTGGATGCCCAGAACCGTTGCACTGTCAGATGTGCTGTGAATGTCTGCTGTCATCCTGCCTCAATCCGAATGCACCGAAAGTGCTAACCCGTAATTGGTGGCCATAATCGCAGCGCAACCAACTCGATTGAGTACGCCTTCAGCGTTGCTTCTTGAGCACACGCAGCCAATAGTCAAGAATATCGTGCAAAGTCTTCTCGAATGAAATCCGAGGACGCCAGCCTGTTGAGCGCCGGAACCTGGAGGCATTTCCCCGCACCTCCATAACATCTGCGGGGCGGTAGAGTGAATCGTCGCGCTCGATACCCACGTCGCGCCGCCCGTAGCAGAGCAGCGTGTTAAGGATGCTCTGAATCGAGCGCGCCTTGCCTGAGGCAATGTTATATACCTCACCCTGTCGCCCTTTTTGCAGCACCAGGTGATATGCCCGCACAACGTCACGCACATCCAGAAAATCTCGCCGTGGTTTCAGATTCCCTACTTTAAGTACCGGTTCTTGCATACCCAGCTCAATCCGCGCCACTTGCCATGCTAAGCGAGAACAGACAAATGCGGTATTCTGCCCTGGCCCGGTGTGATTGAACGGCCTGACTCTCACCACGTCCAGACCCGGTGCCTTAGCATACTGGTACGACAAGAAATCCTGCGCCACTTTACTCGTGGCGTACGGATTCATTGGCCGCAGCGGTGCAGTCTCGGCAAGAGGAAGCTCGTCGTCCCGCACGTCTCCATATTCTTCTGCCGAACAGACCGACAGTATACGCGGCTGCAGGCCCAGCCCGTGGATAGCCTGGAGCAGGTTGAGCGTGCCAATGACGTTCACCTTAAATGTCACCGCAGGCCTTTTCCATGCCGTAGGCACGTGGCTTTGCGCGGCAAGATGATAAACAAAATCCGGCCTGACCTGCTGTAGCACACGCCTGACATCGCCACGTTTTGTCATGTCGCATTCGACAGCAGTGACTTTGCGACTACAAGCCCTATGTTGCTCTGATGCTGGTGGCGATGCTGCAAAATATGTCCCGTACACACGGCAGCCTTGCTCGTACAGGTAGCGCGCCAGATAACCTCCAACGAAACCGCAATACCCTGTAATGAGAGCTATCTTCTTACGAGCCATCGCAATGCTTCTTGCCTTTTCGTCTTGGGCGCAAGTGGGAAACGCAGCGCACACCGCGTTCTGCCAGTTAGCGCTCTATAGTGCTGATTTTGAGATGCGCCTGCCAAAAGTCAATTAAAAAGCTTGATGCACTCGCGCCTGGCAGGCGGTGCTGGAGCATAAAAAAGAGGTTCTTGGGATTTCATAGTGGGTAGTTTTAGTAGCCATTAGTAGGGGCGTTTAATTAAACCCCCTACATGCCAGACCGAAAAAATATGGCTGTACGATAATTCAGCTTTCTCTTACAATGGCGGAATCGTTATAAACACGGTCGCATAGCCTCAAAGCCCCAAAATTGTGCTAACAGCTAGTCCACTACAGATTCCGAAGAACCAAAAAAGAAACTCGCTCCGGCACATGTAACTGTCCGGAGCGTCACCTGGCGCAGGGAAAAATACTAATGGCTATTGGGGGGCTTTCGGAATAAAAATCTGCTGTCCGGGATAGAGTGTAACGCCAGCGGGGAGACGATTTTTCAACAGCAACTCTCCAGTGCTCACGTCGTATTTCTTGGCGATGCTCCCCAGCGTATCGTCTTTTTGAATTGTGTAGTAGAATCCTTTTGGTTTGGCATACGTTTCTTTCAGCGCCTCAGGCTTTGCAGGTGGCTTCTTCTCAGCTGGCTTTTTCTCAGCCGCGACTTCAGGACGTCGAGGTTGTACTTGCTTCATCTTTTCGACATCTGCCTTCACGACCACCAGATCCTTCTCCATCTTTGTCAACCTGTCTTTTATCATAGCAAGCTGAGCATTCGCATCTCTAAGCTGCTGGGTGTTCTGTTTCAAAAACTCAACATCGTCGTATAGAGCCTCAAGATCCGCATCCACTAATTGAAACTCGACATCTTCCATGCGTTTGGTCAACTCCACAATGGTAGGATTTTCCTCCAGGTTCTGCCCGCACCCGCTGAGTAGCACCATGACAATGCCGACTCCGAGCGCGCATCCTGTACTCCACCATCCAATTTGCCTGTTCATTTTACCTGATTTCATCGTCTCCGCTCTCCTTTTTGGCCCACTCTCACTCCGCGCCACAGATAGTGAGCGTTATTATCGCAACGTATCTCCACGCATTCAGCGAGGAACATAACGACGTACTTGTTGCCGATACGTCCTCCGCCGGCAGCGACTTATCCAACCAGTTCTGCTTCCTCCAGTTGGTCAAACTTCACAGAGACGAGATTCGATACGCCGGCTTCCTCCATCGTGATCCCATAAATCGTATCCGCGAGAGTCATGGTCTGCTTATTGTGCGTAATAACAATAAATTGTGTTTTCTTGCCGAACTCTTTTAACAATTCCTTAAACCTGACAGTATTGGCATCGTCCAGCGGCGCATCTATCTCATCCAGCACGCAGAAGGGGCTGGGACGATGGTGAAAAATCGCAAACAGGAGCGCGATGGCGGTCAGTGCTTTTTCTCCGCCGGACAGCAAGGAAATGCTTTGAAGCTTCTTTCCCGGAGGCTGGGCAACAATATCAATACCGCTATCCAGGACTCCCTCTTCATCCACCAGCACGAGGTCGGCCCGGCCACCATTAAAGAGCCGTCGAAACATCTCAGAGAAATTGCTCCGTATGCTCTGAAAACTCTCCGTAAACAGTCGCGTGGTCGTCTCATCAATCCTCGCGATAGTCTTGGTGAGCGACGCCTTTGCCTCCATAAGATCCTTCTCCTGCTCTATCAGGAACAGGTAGCGCTCGCGCTGCGTCTTGTACTCCTCAATCGCAGTTGGATTTACAGTCCCTAGATTTTCAATCTTTTCACGCAAAGAATTCACCGCCTCGACCAGCTGATCCTTCTCTGCCTGCACGGTGCCAACTTGCTCCAAAACCTGTTCTATGGATCGGCCAAACTTCTCTTCCGCCTGCGCGGCAAGATTCTCTTCTTGTGCCAGGTACTGGGTCTTCTGAATGTCCAGTTCATGCAGCTCATTCTGAACCGAGTTGCCATCGCGCTGCAACTCCTGGAGCTCCTGTGCAAGCTCTTTCAGGCGCAATTGCAACGTCTCCTTCTCCTGGTTCTGATACGTCATCTGCGTATCCAGCGTATCGCGCCGTTCACAGAGCTGCTGGATTTCACGTTCGGTACGCTGAATCCCTTCTGCCAAGTTCTTCTTCTCGTTAGTAAGCAAACCGAGTGCTGAGCGCTTTTGCTCAGCGTCCTTAACATGCGCCTCTTGCTCCCCTGCTAGCGCCTGCTCCTTATCACTCAACGCCTGAAATCGTTCCCTGCGTGATGCGATTTCCACTAAAAGAGCCGACATCTGCTCTGCAGCCTTGTCCATCTCGATGTTCGCATTCTGCACCGCACGCTCCAGTCCTCCAAGCTCCTCGGCCATCTGCTGGATTTCCAGATCCAGAGAGGCAATCGTCGTGGTGCGCGCACTGCATTCCTCCGCTAGCCGTGTGCGTTCGGCCTCGAGCTCGATCTCCTTCTGCTCACTCTGCTCTACAGCCTTTTTCTTCTCATCGCATGTTGCAGTTATCATCTCGACATCTTTTGTGAGCTGAGCATGTTCAATCTCGCGCTCACGCAGTTGGCCAAGCAAATGTTCTTGCTCTTCTTCATTTGTGCGAAGCACTGCTTCCTCGTGCTCCTGGCGAGAACGCAGCTGCTCGAGCTCGGGCTCATGCCTCGTAAGTTCCTGCTCCAGCTCCTTCATCTCTCGCTCACGACTAAGCAGGCCGCGCTTCTGCTTGCTGCCTCCCACCACACCACCATCAGAGCGCAGCACCGTTCCGTCAAGAGTGACGATCTGCGCACCATCTCTCCTTGCCTCAAGACGGCGCACACAGCTCATATCTCTGACAACAAGGGTGTTTCCCAGCAAACGCGAAACCACTGGCTCGAACCGTTGATCGTAGGAAACCAGCTTGCTTCCGATACCTATAACCCCCTCTTCTCCCAGCAGCGACTCGATACTGCCGTTTCCATTTCTTTGCGCGATGCGATCAAGCGGATACACAAGCACGCGCCCCAGATTCTGCTCCTTCAAATACGCCATCGCCTGGCAGGCGCTTTCCATGGTTGTGGCGATCACGGCCTGAAGCGCCTCATCAAGGGTCGCCTCGATTGCCATCTCATAGACCTTTTCTGTGCTCAGAACTTTTGCCAAGACGTCCACTATTCCCGTAAGATTCGTCCCCGCAGCTGCCTGCATCAGCCTGCGAACACCCTGGCCGTAGCCTGCATAGCTCGCTTCGAGTTCTTGCAGGACCTTCAGGCGCGAACGCAAATCGCGCACGTGTGCTGAGGCAATTTCAATCTTCTGATCCAGCTGACTCAGCTCCTTTTCCTGGCCGGTAATCCTCTCTCTGACCGCAACCAAAGTCTGGCGCAGCTCAGTGAGTGACTGAGTCGCCTGGTGCAATCGCGTCTGCTCAGAGGTACGCTTCTCTTCGAGAGCCAAAAGCTCGTGCTGCGCTGCCATGAGATTCTTGCGCGATGCAGCTATATGCCCGTCAAACTGTTCCATCATTGCAGCGGCCAAGCACCGGGCATTCTCTTCCTGAGTCCGCTGGTCGCGCAGTTCCTTTTGCTTCTCGAGCTGAGAACTAATCACTGCTTCCTGGCGTTCATGCTCTTCCTTGAGTGTTGCCATGGACCTCTGCGTCGCCTCATGCGCCCGTTCACGTTCTTCGATCTCCTGCTCAACCGCATTCTTTTTCTCCTGCACCACACCAATCGCCTGGCTGACTGCATTGTGCTGCGCTTCAGCCTGAGCCAGCTCCTGCTCTAGCTCCCCGGCACGCTCGTCCAAATGGCTAATGCGCTCCTTCACCAGACTAATCTGATGCTCGGCCTTCTCAATATCCGAGGCCACACTGTAGCGCTGGGCCTGGGCTTCAGCAAGCTGCTGGGTAAGCTGGCTCACCTTATCCTGCAATTCCTCACTCTCTGCACCGCACTGGGCGATCCGCGCATTCAGCTTCTGCAGCCGATCATTCACCTCATGATACGATTGCTCCACGCGCATCCGGTTGTCTCGGTAACTCTGATACCGCAAAGTTAGCAACTGCATTTCCAGGGTCCGCCGTTCCTCCACGAGTTCCTTGTAACGCTCCGCCCGGGTCGCCTGCCGTTTCAGAGAAATAGAGCTGCGTTTCACTTCGGCAATGATGTCCGTCAGACGCAGCAGGTCTTCTTCGGTGCGAACCAATTTACGCAATGCTTCTTCTTTGCGCAGCTTATATTTCGCAATCCCTGCCGCTTCTTCGAAAATGTAACGCCGTTCTGCCGGTTTCGCATTGATAATCAGGTCCACCTTGCCCTGCTCCATGATGGAGTACGCGTCGGTTCCCATGCCGGTGTCCATAAAGAGCTCCACGATGTCCCTCAAGCGGCAAGGAACCTTGTTCAACAGGTACTCGCTTTCACCTGTGCGAAATAGACGGCGGGTGACGACGACTTCCGAAAAATCAAGCGGGAGGCAGCGATCTTCGTTTGAAAAGGTGAGTGAAACCTGGGCAAAGCCCAGCGGCTTGTAGGAGGAACTACCGTTAAAAACCACATCCGCCATTCGGCTGGCCCGGAGGCTCTTCGCACTCTGCTCCCCCAGTACCCAGCGAATGGCATCAAAAATGTTACTCTTGCCGCACCCGTTTGGCCCGACAACAATCGTGATCCCAGGGAAAAATTCGATCGTTGTCTTCGTGGCAAAAGATTTGAACCCAACCATTTCCATCTTCTTGAAGAACATGATTCTCCACCTCTACTGTAGCGTCTGATTTGTAGCACATAATCTGACTAGCCCTGCCCAACATATCTGCTTAACAGGTGGGTCGGTGAGTTTCTTTGCCGTACGGTACGCAACCCTGAGATTTAAAGAAGCTCTTAGCGATCCAAAAATGGGACTGTAATATAACCATCTGTCTCTGTCAACACATATATCATATATCATACAAGATGTTGTATTCTGCTGGCTCGACTGGAAATCATCCTAACAAAACAGGAAGCAATTCTTGCTGCTGCAGAGGAACTTATTTGCTGCCACAGTTCTCCATTGACACATGATGATCGTGTAGACTAAGAGTACTTGTTGATGGGGCCCATGCAGAACACCTATGGTACAAAAGGTGGCTGCAACGTTTATTCGCTATGTCTAGCTCTTCCCTCTGAATCATCACATAGCGGATTTTCTCCCACGCGATCCGGACGGGAACGCGCAGAAGCGGTTCAGAAAAAAAACTCAACATAAGGCATGAAAGGACTGGGAATGGCAAAGGATGATTTGCGCCAGCAAGACTCTGTGGAAATCTATACTGTGAATAACGAAGTCGAGCTGGCGATGATTGACGAAGCGCTGACCCAACACAAGATCCCTTTTATGTTCCGGTCGTTTGAAGACTTTGCGTTGGACGGAGTGTATACAAAAGCGTACGGTCTTGCTCGAGTGGTTGTGCTCAAACAATACGAACAGCATGCCCGCCGCATTCTTGAGCGCACACTCCAGAAAAAGCAGCAATAAAAACAAAACGGCGCTGTTCCTATACGCGCCGCTCGTTTGCCTCATCAATCACCTTACGTAAGCGCACAATGTAGGGCGGATCCGTACCGCAACATCCTCCTATCACCATTGCTCCGGCTTGAATAAGTTCCTCAAGGCGCGCCTCAAGATTTTTGACAGGTTCGTAATGCGTTTCAAAATTGACGAGTCTCGGCACGCCGGCATTTGGCTGGGCAATTAGCGGTCTCTTGGCGTAACGGCCAAATTCACGCACCAGCGCCGGCATCTGTGTCGGATCCAGACTACAATTCGTACCGATCACGTCAGCGCCTGCCTCCTCCATTACCTGCACCGCTGTCTCAACCGTCACCCCCATAGTTGTGACAAATCCGTGCGGCGTCTGGTCGAACGCCATGCAGGCGATAATCGGCAGCTCCGTATGAAGCTTGGCTGCTTGAATTGCAGCCCGAGCTTCATCCGCCGAAATCATCGTTTCGATAATAATAAGATCAACGCCCCCTTCCGCGAGAGCCTCTACCTGCTCGCGAAAGATACTGAAAAATTCCTCATACGTGAGCTCACCATACGGCTCAATCAATTCGCCGGTTGGCCCGATGTCGCCCGCCACAAAGTACGGCTCCTCCTGCAAGCCGCTGGCCAGCCTGGCATTCCGAACGTTCAGCTCGCGCACCGCGTCGCCCATGCGGTACTTGGCCAGTTTTGGACGGCTAGAGCCAAATGTATTCGTCGTGACAAACTGTGCCCCACTAGTTAAGTAGTCGCGGTGTACCCGTTGGATCATATCCTCATCAGCTGCGTCGGGGCAGGCGCCGCTCTTCAAACCGTAGCGAAACAGCTGGGTACCTGTTGCCCCATCGAAGCAACGAACCCCTGTCCGAATAAACTCTAATGGATTGTCATTACCCATTGCTCATGTCTCCTGAGGATCGCCGATATCATACCAGCGCTTTGCTATATGGCTCTTCTGCTATCGCAAACCGTGCTGCCACGTACTTTATCATAGACCGATGCACATACCGCGAAAGGCGAACCTCGGGCCTGGTTCTTTCTTCTCGTATGACGCGCTCTCGCCTTCAGAGAACCGGGCGGCATAATCGAAGTGCCAGTGCGTTACAAAGATCACATTGATCCGGCGTATCCCCTCACGCTCTAACTATTGCTCAAGGCCAGGCCCTGCGTCTATGAGGATGACTTCCTGACCAATCACAGCGACATCCGCTCATATGAGGCGCGACCTGAACCGTCCAACCTTTTAGGAACACAAAGGCTGCTCACCTGATAGACGTTGGCTTACTTCCTCCTCTCTTGAATCAACGATTTGATGGCCCTCAGAAAATCCTCCGCATATTTCGGCCTCATAGAGCGAGACCCTCTCTTTTCGCATTCCGATACAGTTGCAGCCCGCCCTTGTAAAACTCATCTATCGCTGCGGGCTTGGCGGAAATGAGATGTTCTGACTCAAGCTGTATTGGATAGAGTAAGTCAATAATCCGACGGAGTTCGTCAAAAAAGTCAAACTCTCCACTCAACAGAACTAGCAAGTCAATGTCACTGCCTACACTGGCTTGGTGGTGGGCTACAGACCCATAGAGAATCAAGCCCTTAAACCGAGGGCCATAGTGACCTTCCAGAACATTTTTGCATCTCTGCGCAATTTCAGTTGTTGTTAGGGCCATTTGAACACCTCAATTCTTAAACCGATGCCGTAGCCATCTTCAATCAAATACGTCGCGAAGCAATGTCAAATAAGGTGATTGATTTTTTTATTGCAGACATAAAACCCTACCGATATGGTTCGAGTCACCGTCAGCTCGAAGCACTGTTCAATGGTAGTAGCTTCAGGTTCTTGTTAATGGCACCAAGGAAACTCATAGCAGTACACTTTTCGCCGTTTATGCTTTCATCCTAGATACAAAGTCCTACAAGTCAACACCAAAATGGTCCCCTGAAACCAGGAGTAAGTCGTATGCCCCAGCCTCGCCCCCGCAATATTCTCCTTACCGGACGGCCAGGTATCGGGAAGACGACAGTCGTTCGCCGGTTTGTGGCACTGCACAGCAACAAACACCTCTCAGGATTCTATACGGACGAGCTGCGTGAACAGGGACGACGCACAGGATTTCGGATCACCACCCTTGACGGCGCCACAGGTATTCTGGCACACCAGCAAGTAAAAAGCCGCTTTCGCGTGGGCAAATACGGGGTAAACATTGAGGAGTTTGAGACCCTGGCGCTTCCCCGTCTGGACGCTCGCATAGCAAATCTTGACCTTTGCATTATTGATGAAATTGGCAAAATGGAGTGTTTCTCACAATCGTTCATCACCAGCGTGCGTTCGCTGCTTGATTCGCCAACGCCCGTGCTGGCAACCGTAGCGCAGAAGGGAGCAGGTTTTATCAGCGAGGTCAGATCGCGAAGCGACGTCACTCTTATTCAAATTACTGCACAGAACCGAGATATGCTCTCCCAACAGCTGAGCCGCATGATATTTGGCGATGCAAATTAAGAAGAAGCGCTTTAACAGCTGACTGGTACACTACTTCAGGATCTGAAGAAGAGGATTTCCGAGCGCACCGCCATGAAGCGATCGCCCCATACTATAGAGATGTTCATTACATACGCTGCGTTGATTTTCACGACCTTCCTCTGGGGTAATGCGTTTGTTGCAATCAAGATTGCACTGCGCCAGCTCCAGCCGTTCGAGCTGGTGATTATGCGTTTCGTTCCCGCCTCAATCCTTTTTGCCGTGCTTCTACTCGCAACTGCTCGCCTGCATCCGCTCAAGGTTTTGCGTCGCAACACAGTGCGTCTGGCCGCAATGGGAATTTTTAGCGTGTTCTGCTACAATATGGCACTGAACACCGGCGAACAGCAGGTGACCGCCGGCACCGCAAGCTTGATTATTGCTCTGAGTCCGATCTTTACCTTCATCCTCGCTGGCTGCCTGCTCAAGGAACGCATTACCCTGATGAAGACTACCGGACTCTTTGTCTCGCTTATCGGCCTTGTGATTATAGTTTTCTGGGCCACGCAGAGCCGCGTTGACCTTACCTACATTAAAGGCGCACTCATTACAATTATCGCACCGCTTTCATGGGCCATCTACACGGTAGTGAGCAAACCCATCGCCTGTAAACATCATCCTCTCCTGATCACAGGGTGGGCGACTATTCTGGGCACTGTGCCGCTGATGTTGTTCATTCGTACGCCTCTGGTCGAGCAGATTCCGCAGTTTA
The DNA here is from genome assembly GCA_964454265.1 of uncultured Candidatus Sumerlaeota bacterium. Classification (GTDB taxonomy): domain Bacteria; phylum Sumerlaeota; class Sumerlaeia; order MWCT01; family JAUWMI01; genus JAUWMI01. The sequence goes on from CAYVXD010000061.1 coordinate 14,681, forward strand.
CCCTAGTCACCTGGGGAAGTGTCCTCTTTCTCGCGGTAGCCTGTACCGTTATTGGCTTCACCATCTGGCTCTGGGCGCTGAAGCGTATCGAAGCCTCAAAGCTGATAATTTTTGTCAATCTCGTGCCCATGTTTAGCGTCCTCTGCGGTCGCATTATCCTGCACGAGCCGCTTACCATGCCACTGATTGGAGGAGGCCTGTTGATCCTGACCGGCGTCACCATCACCAATAAGGGATGACCCAGGTGGAACATCGGCCTTGTCAGGGTTGACACTCCAATTTCCCTGCTGATATATGTTAACCTTTAGCTCGCATACAATCGTTAAATCTATACGCAAAAAACCGCTCTAACAGAAGGAAGAGTAATGAAGTACGTTGATCTTGGCAACACCGGGATAAAAGTCTCTGAAGTTGGATTTGGCGGCATCCCGATACAACGCGTATCGTTCGACGAAGCGGAGCGCATCGTCCGCGCGGCCATTCACCATGGATTCACGCTTATTGATACAGCCAATGTATATGGCGATAGTGAGGAGAAGATAGGCCGCGCAATCGCGGGCGCTCGCGATCGCCTGGTACTCTGCACAAAATCAACTGCAAAAGACCCTGCAACAATGCAACGTCACCTCGAGCAGAGCCTGAGACTGCTTCGCACGGATTACATTGACGTTTATCAGCTCCACAATATCAGGAACAGAGAGAGTTATGATATGCTTGTTGCGCCAGACAGCGTCTTGGACTTCATGAAGACCGCACAGGCTAAAGGCCAAATTCGCTTTATCGCAGCAAGCATACACAGTATCGACATGGCCAAGTTCGCTTTCCAGGCTGGTACGTTCGACGTTGTACAGATACCGCTGAACTTTATCTCCCACGAATTTTGTGACGAGGCTCTTCCACTGGCAAAAACACACAATATTGCGGTACTCGGCATGAAACCTTTTGGAGGTGGAGTTATTGACGATGCCGGGCTGGCCATGCGCTACCTCCAGCAATTCCCCTGGGCCATTCCTATTCCTGGCTGCCAGTACGTGGAAGAGGTCGAGCAGATCGTGCGCATATATGAACAGAAGACACCGCTGACACCAGCGGATCTTGAAGCGATTAACCGCATCCGAGCGGAATTAGGACGCACATTCTGCCGTGCGTGCGGCTACTGTGAGCCATGTAGCGCAGGCATTAAAATTCAACTGGTTATGAAGTTCGACTCAATCAAAGTGCGCTTTCCCCGCGAGAAGGTACTTGATTTCCTTGAAGAGAGTATGGCGAAGGTGGAGCAGTGCGATGATTGCGGCGAGTGCGTGGCTCGCTGCCCGTATGATTTACCGGTGCCCGAAACAATCAAAATCTATCGCCAGAAATATCTCCGCTATAAAGCCGAGCAAGCAGACAAAGCATAGAAGTACAGCGCGAGGAACCATTGCTTGAAAGACGTTAGAAGTGTACACATAGGCACACGCGGCATTGGCGCACAACACGGAATGATCAGACGGCTAAAGTACTATTAATGAGAGCACTAAATTACAGAGCTAAAATCTCTCGCAAAGAAACCAAGAATGCAAAGTGCCAATTTTGTTTGCGCCTTTGCGTCTTTGCGTGAAACTTTAATGAAGCATAAAGTGACACCAATACGGGATTCTGAGTAATAATAGCATGCACAAGCAACAACAAGACTGGTATTTCGAGAAGAGGAAACAACTCATCAGATCACGGGCGCTGAGTCGTATCTTGTGGCTCGTGCATGGAGCGACGACGCGCCGCTTCGCATCCGAACGTGAGGACAAAACCTCTGATGTTGAGCGTCTCGCAGGTCTCCTCGGCTTATCGTCCCAAACTTACGCGCTGGCGGATCAGGTGCATGGCACGCGTATCAGCATCATTGATGCCCACGCACAGGCCAGTCATTCATCCTCTCACTATTGCTTCCTGCCAGAAACCGATGCTATGGTTACCAGTCTGCCGAATGTTATGCTGCACGTCTTTACAGCAGATTGCGTACCCATTTTCCTTGTTGATACACGCACGCGCCGCGTTGGCCTTCTGCACGCTGGCTGGATGGGCACGCTCGCACGGCTAACCACTAAAATGCTCCAGCAATTCTTCGCCCTGGGTTCACGCACCGATGACCTGATCGCCTGGATTGGGCCTGCAATCAGGAAATGCTGCTACGAAATCTCGCCGGAACTCATGGCAGAGTTTCACGAGACGTTTAGCGAATGCTCCGGGTTTTCCGACGGCCGCCATCTCGACCTGCCGTTGCTCAACTACTGGCAGCTCAAAACCGCCGGTCTTCCGGAAAAGCATATTTCTCACACGCCCCTCTGCACTAAGTGCAATCAAGACCTCTTTTACTCATACCGCGGAAATCGGCAAAACAAAGGCCGCATCATCTCCTTTCTGGGCATACGGTAGCCTGTAGGGACAGATTATAATCTGTCCCTACGAAACGGTACGCACACGCCTTGTAGAGTGTAGGGGCGGGAAATCTCGCCTCTACATTCAGATGACCTGGTATACATTTTTCGTCCTCCCTTGATATTCTTGTTATGCAATCTCAGTAGGATAACATCTTGACCTTACCCCCAGGCTGCGTTGTAATCCTTACTTTGGATACTGCTTCCAGAGGAGCCTTTTGATGGCGCAAAAGTCCTCAAAACGGGAGTTGAAACAACGCGAGGCGCTCACAGGCACCGGCGCTGGCTTTATGCGCTCGCTACTACTTCTTGTTGCAAACAGGATGGGAATTTTTGCGTTACTGGCCGACAAGTCGAAATCGTTGCGCCAGATCGTTCGCGCCTTACACACAGACCGCGAAGCAACTCAGCTCATGCTCAACGCGCTGGCCGGGCAGGGCTATTTGCGCAAGAGCACCTCGGGATTCATGCTAGCGCCTGTCTATCGCAAGTTTCTCGCACCGGACGGCAGGCTGTACGTTGGCGATACTCTCCAGCACCACTACAATCTTATCTTCCGCTGGATCCGGTTGGAAGACATTCTTCGACATGGTCGTGCGAATGTGCTCGCGGCCCTCCCTGCTGAACGTGACCGCCAGGAGACTGAGCATTTCATCCGCGCGATGGAGAACATATCGCGTGTGTCCAGCCAGGAGGTGCTGCGCAAGATCAATCTTGCGCCTTACCGCTTCATGCTTGATCTTGGTGGGGGGCCTGGCACTGCGGCAATTACGTTTGCACGGCATCACCGCCACTTGCGCGCCGTTGTGTTCGACCGGCCTGATCCGCTTCGCATTGCTCGCCAGGAAATCGCACGTTATAAGCTCGCCCATCGCATTCATACGCTCGAGGGCGACTTGCTATCCGACCCCATTGGCACAGGCTACGATCTCATTTACATTTCAAACGTCATTCATTCGCTGTCAAATGACGAAATTAAACGAATGCTCGTCAAGGTGCGGCGTGCACTTGTGCCGGGCGGAACCGTCATGATTAAGGATTTCTTTCTGGACCGTGATTTTGTGAATCCGCCGTATGCTTCTCAGTTTGCAATCAACATGCTGATCAACACACTCGGTGGAAGATCATACGGGTATGACGAGACCCGAGCACTGGTTAAAGGCCTCGGTTTTGGCCGATTCCGTGGCGTGCGCCTTACTCCCCACACGCGAATTCTCATAGCCAGCCTACCGAAAATACCACGCAAGCGGAAGACCAAACGCATAGGAGCGTCTCCGTGACTCTCGCTGTGGAAATGCACGGAATTACGAAGGCGTTTGCACGTGTGCTTGCCAACGATAGGGTCGATTTCACCGTTCACAAAGGCGAAGTTCACGCGCTCGTCGGTGAAAATGGTGCAGGGAAATCCACCCTCATGCGCATCCTCTATGGCCTCTATCAGCCCGATGCTGGCACCATACGCATCATGGGCAAACGCGCCAATTTTAAGTCACCGGCCGATGCCATCCGCGCCGGAATCGGCATGGTACACCAATCCTTCATGCTGATCCCTGCTTTTCGCGTAATTGACAACGTGATGCTCGGCATGGAGGTGACAGGGCCGCTCGGATTCTTCCTCGATGCTGACCGCGCTGCTCGTGAGCTCGACTCTCTGTCGGAGAAATATGGCCTGAAAATTCACCCCCTGGCGCGGGTTGATACGCTCTCCGTAGGCGAGCAGCAACGAGTGGAAATCATTAAGCTTCTCTTTCGCAATGCGCAGATTCTGATCCTTGATGAGCCGACTTCGATTCTCACGCCGCAGGAAACTGAAAATCTCTTCGCCATTTTGCGCCGCCTCAAAGACGAAGGGCACACAATCATCCTCATCACTCATAAACTGAATGAAGTGAAAGAAATCTCCGACCGCCTCACCGTGCTGCGCGATGGCCGAACCATGGGCGAACGCCTGACTTCAGAGACTACGCGCGAGCAGATTGCCCAGATGATGGTTGGCCGCGAGGTGTTCTTCGACGTAGCGAAACCAGAGGCCCGGCTCGGGTCTGCTCTTCTCCAGGTTAAGGACTTAAGTGCGCGCAATCGCAGAGGCATCCTGGCCTTGCGCGATGTCACCTTCGATGTTCACGAAGGCGAGATTCTGGGCATTGCGGGCGTGGAAGGCAACGGTCAGAGCGAGCTGGCGGATGTTCTCACTGGTCTACTCCCTCCAGGGCACGGAAAGATTCTCATGCACGACACACACCTCACAGGTATGGAGCCGCGACGCATCTTTGAGGCAGGCCTTGCACATATCCCAGCAGATCGCCAGAGGCGCGGCCTCGTTCTCAACTTCTCTATCAGCGAAAATCTGATTCTTGGCCGTCACTATGATAAGTGCTTTGCCGGCCCATTTGGGCTTCGATATACCACGATTGAGACAAACGCAACTCGACTTGTTGAGAGTTTCGACATTCGACCCGCCGAGGTGCACCTGCCAGCGCGAAATCTTTCTGGCGGAAATCAACAGAAGGTTGTCCTGGCGCGTGAGTTCTCGCGCAACGCACCTGTGCTGCTCGCCACACATCCCACACGAGGCCTGGACATCGGCGCCACGGAATTCGTGCATCGCCAGCTCCTGAAGAAACGAGACGAGGGCTGCGCCATCCTGCTCATTTCTGCGGATCTAAACGAAATTTTATCCCTTTGCGATCGCATTGCCGTCATGTACGAAGGACAAATTGTGGCTACCCGCAAAGCAGCAGAAACCAATGAACGAGAACTTGGCCTGCTCATGACCGGGTCCACTTCTTCTCACGAGGCTGTACAACCATGCTAGCCAAGCTGCGCAGCGAAACCCTCGTTCTAGATCTTCTGGTGCCGGTGATCGCCGTCATTCTCTCGTTTCTGGTCGGTGCGCTTTTTATACTCGCTATCGGGAGCAATCCCTTCCTGGTCTACGGCCAGATGTTTGGCGAATGCTTTGGCACAGGCTATGGGTTTGCCCAGGTCTTGCAGAAGACCACGCAGCTAATCTTTACGGGCCTTGCCGTGGCACTCGCGTTTCGTGTCGGGCTGTTTAACATCGGCGCAGAAGGTCAGCTCTACCTCGGCGCGTTTCTTGTCGCGCTCGCCGGATGGCTGATGGGCAGTCTGCCTCCTCCATTACTTATCCCCCTCTGCATTCTCGCAGCTTTAATCGGTGGCGCACTATGGGCAGGTATTCCAGGTATGCTGAAAGCATTCTTTGGCGCACATGAGGTTATTACCACCATTATGATGAATTTTATCGCCATTGCGCTCATGAGTTTTCTTATCAATCAGCCTGCCATCTCAGTGAAGGAGACTGTACACACGCCTGCGATTGCCGAGGCTGCACAGCTTCCCCGCCTTAGCCAGTACATAAGCAGCTTCAGCGGCTCCACCGCGAGCCTCAGCCTGCTCGTCGCCCTCATTGCAGCAGGCGCAGTCTGGTATCTACTCTGGCGTACCCGCACGGGGTATGAGATGCGCGCAGTGGGCCACAATCCACAAGCAGCCGAATATGGCGGCATTAACGTGAAAAAAACGATTGTGATTACGATGCTGATCAGCGGCGGACTGGCGGGATTGGTAGGTGTTGATTTCGTAATGGGCTACAAACATTACTTTGAAGAAGGTTTTTCTGCAGGCCTGGGTTTCCTGGGCATTGCCGTGGCATTGCTAGGCCGAAATCATCCGCTGGGTGTTGTGCTGGCAGCGTTTTTGCTCGGCACGCTCAACTATGGCAAAATTGCTCTGACCGAAGCTGTGCCCAAGGAGATCATCGAGATTCTCCAGGCGATTATTATCATCATGGTGGTCACCAACTCGAAAATCGTCAAACGCTGGACTGTGAGATGGAAAAAGGCACGGCTTGAGCGCAGTCTGGCAACAGCCGGTTCGTAGGGACAGATTATAATCTGTCCCTACTCAGAGACACTCACCGCTAGCGTTGCAGAGAGATAGCACATGGATGCATCCGGGTTGATACTCCTGGCATTATTAATCCAAGCCGTTCGCATCTCGGTGCCCTACGCATTCGCTGCACTGGGAGGCACGTTTTCCGAACGCGGTGGGGTTATTAACATTGGGCTCGAGGGCATCCTGCTCAATAGCGCATTCATGTGCGTAATCGCGAATTGGTATACATTTCAGTACGTGCATGATCCAGCAGTGACCGCGTGGCTGGCACCCTGGTTGGGCGTGCTGGCGGCTTTGATCAGCGGACTCATTCTCGGTCTGGTGCTAGCGCTTGCTACCGTGACGTTTAAGGCCGATCAGATCATTTGCGGACTGGCAATCAACATCTTTGCCATGGGCTTTACAAAGTTTACCAACGACCTCATTTTCCACTCACCAAGCAATTCCGAACGTGTTCTTCCAATGCTCCAATGGCAGATTAGCGAGACCGGACCCCTCAGCCTGCTCAACCCGCTGCTCCATCCACTCGTGCTCCTGGCGCTTGTGATTATTGTCTGCAGCCACATCGTGCTGTTCAAGACACCCTTCGGCCTCCACTTGCGTGCTGTAGGCGAGCATCCCGAAGCTGCCGACACCCTTGGCATAAGCGTGACACGCTATCGCTACTACGGCCTGCTGATTGGCGGAGCAATCGCCGGGCTGGGAGGTGCGTGGCTGGCGATTGATCAATGCCGGTTTGCCGCGGGGATGTCGGCTGGCCGCGGCTATATCGCACTGGCTGCCATGATTGTTGGAAAATGGAAGCCCTGGGGCGCAGTTGGCGCCTGTCTACTCTTTGGCTTTGCCGAAGCTCTACAGATAAAGCTCCAGGCCGCTGGTTTTACCCTACTCCCTAATCAAATTGTCCAGATGCTTCCCTACGTGCTGACGATCCTTGTACTCGCCGGTTTTATCGGTCGCGCAATTCCACCTGCTGCCGACGGCATCCCCTACGAAAAAGAAGCCGACTGAGCAACCTCGACCTGGCCAGACGGGCTGCAACCGTAACTATAACCCAGCTACGTCCATGCCACTTGTTATTTCTCAATACAGCTTTGATACGCTTCGTGCTCAACTTTGCGCGCTTTGCGCCTTGGCGTGATTAGAAAAATGATCTCTCGCAAAGCCGCAAAGAACGCCAAGAACTGCTAAGAGCCCCCTAACAAAACGAATGTTTTGAACATCTCCGGGACTTAGATATCTCGGAATCTTAATAAGGAGGTGGCACGGGCATCA
>CAYVXD010000062.1:0-6426 GCA_964454265.1 uncultured Candidatus Sumerlaeota bacterium
ACTTAATGAAGAATAATGACATAAGGTTTCGCTCCCGATTGGTCAGGTATACTAGTCTGTCAGCGAATCAAAATGGTGAGTGAGAGTCCACGACTGGATAGTAGTGGCGCCGCGGACAAATAATGAAGAGGACCCCTGGGGTCCTCTTTCCGGCCCTTGCTTTCTCACCAGGCTTTACTCTTTCGTCTTCTTCTGCTCTTCCTCTGCCTTCTCGGGCTTCACGGATGCCACGTATGCGGTCAGGTCAGTTAGTTTTTGGTCATCCCAGCTAAGGGGCTCTCCCTTTAGGGGAGTTTTTATGCACCAATTAATTACCTGATCCAGGGTCATCACCCGCTTTGCCATTCCAAAGTACTTCGGATATTTGGCATTCAAGGCATCGAAGGCCTTCATGGACATCTCGCCCATCTTACTGTCCACTGTTCCACCCTTCGCATGGCAACTATTGCACGTCATGCCACTGGTGCCCAGCTTAGCGTCATTGAACAGAGCCTTTCCACTGTCGATGGATTTCTGAAGCTCGGCTTTAGGATCTACCTTGGCGGCTTTCTCACCCTCCTTCTGTGTATATGCTAACATACACAAGAAGCACACCAACACAATGATTGAAAGAACCAAGACTTTCTTCATTGTCTCCATCCCCTTTCCGCATAGAGCTTTTCCAAGCTACAAGAACTTTCCTATTATACTCTTGCTTGTCCTGTCAAGATTTTTTGAACCAGAATTTTCTTGGAGCGAGGAATCCTGCTTATCTATGTGCTGGGCTCAGCTTTTACCATCCGCTAGCCGGCACAATTCTGCGGAACTTTTTGGACTTGACTCGGTTTCGCCATAGGTTTAGGCTCAAATGTTTAGATAACCTAGCTCAAAAATTACAAACAGTATTCTCCCTATGAAAATGGTGTCAAAAGGAAAATTTCTGATTTCGCTTTTTTGAAGGTAAGAATATCATGATCTCAGAATCTTCAGATTTTAGATTAGAGATTTGTAAATCCTTAGGAATAGCAGATGTAGCCGAAGCCCATGAAATTATTGTAGCTGGCGCGAAAAAAGGTGTTGAAGGGCTTTTAAAAAGAGGACTGGATGCTAAGACTCTTATGAAGATCGGCTATGATGCTGCTGGAATGCAAAAGATTGGTTATAAGAGACCTGCCCTGGAACGACTTGGGTATTATGAATCCAGTTTGAAAAAGGAGAAGACTTCTGTTGAGCAAAACAGAGCCGATGAGATTGATGTCAAACAACTGATATCATCTGGCTATGGCGCCAGTAAATTGAAAGAAAAGGGTGTGACAGTTCATCACTGTAACAAGGCAGGATACTCTGCCGGAGAATTAATGGCACTAGGTTTTAGTCTTAACGATTTGGCAGCTGCATATAGTTGTTCTAAATTGAGAATGGCAGGATTTAGAGCCGATGAGCTAAGGAATTTTTTTAGCGGCCAAGAGTTGAGGAATTCAGGGTTTAATGCCCGTGAGATGAGAACTGCAGGTTTTACCGTTAGGGATCTGTTGAATTATGGCTATAATGAGAATAATATCGTAACTGCAGGTTATAGTATTAATGAGCTGGTGCGAGAAGGGCTTTCCAAGAGAACGAAACTTGGAGTGAAAAAGAGGTAGAAGGATTTCGATAAGCAAATGTGACCTTACTTTCTTTTAAGTTTTATCTCGCCTTTCTTTATGAATTTCCGCAAGTTTTAGCCTTCCTTTTGGCCCTTACAATCTTAGATTCTTTCTTTCCGTACTCGTCAATTGGCCATGTCACAGTAAGAAACTAGAAACCATACTGTAGGTTTCAAACCTTCCCTTTCCTTTAAATTTCCAATATTGTCGCAATCTCTTGGTCATGAGTCATAATGCTGTGTTTTAACATGAATGAGGGTAATTATTGCCTATGACAAACTGATTTAACTGAATGTTTTCCTTGACTTCATGGTGTTCTTCGGTTTAAATATTTGTAACCATAAGGTAGAAACTATAATGCCTTGTATCACCCAAGAAAGGAGACCCCAATGGTCAGCAGAAAACAAGATGAAATTTTGTGGGCGCACCTTACGCGAGATGAACTTCACTACATCCGCCAAAGTGGGTACTATCATGACCTATCTTCTGGCACATTTCTTTTCCAAAAAGGAGATCTAGCCGACGGAATCTATGTGCTGGTCTCTGGCGACCTGGACATATTGGACGTTGGCCCACAAGGCAAAAAGGTCCATTTAACCACGCTTACCCCCGGAGCAGTGCTGGGTGAGATCGGTGCTTTAACAAGACTGCCACGCACAGCCTCCGCATTAGCGAAAACCGATTGCATCGTATTTCAGATCAACGAAAAATTTATCAAGGGTCTGATTAATTATCGTCCTGGAGTTGCAACCCAGTTCCTCATAAATATTCTTACTATTATGGCCACGACCATAGTACGGTTGACCGATGAGGTAAGTCACTTGAAATCCTCCAAATAGATTGCAGCCCTACTGAATTCGCCTTTCCTGTTTCCTTCGGCAAAGGCGGTAAAAGAATAGGGGGTACGATGAACAAGGTTTCCAAAGAATTTCCTCCAAAAGCCTTCACCTTGATTGAACTTCTGATCGTGGTGGCAATCATTGCCATCCTGGCGGCGATTGCTATTCCAAACTTGCTGGAAGCGCAGACCCGGTCTAAGGCCAGCCGCGCAAAAGCCGATATGCGAACCGTTGCCACTGCTCTTGAGGCTTACTTTTGCGACTATAACAAATATCCACCAAACCCCGATACAAGCGAGGGATTCAACGTGTCCCCGTGGCAACTCACCACGCCCATTGCCTATATTACTAGCCGCCCGATAGATCCATTCAAAAAGGCACGGAACGTATCCCGAGAAACGAACCCTGCCATGGAGAAAGAGGAGCTCTTTTACGACTATTTCTGCATTATCTCCACGGAGGAATATATAAGAATTGCCTCTGGCGGTGCGGACATTTTCATAGTTTCCGTAGACGCTTCAGGGGTCTTGTCCACGCTTACCAATCGTGGGGCATTTGAAAAATACGGGAGGTGGCTCCAGTGGTCAATCGGTCCCGACGGCCAGTTCTGGATACTGGAGGACGATTTTAATAGCGCAATAAACCCTAACGCCGGGCTTCGAGCTCCTGCACACCTCGGCTGGGGCTATAGCTTTGACGTTCCGTACGACCCGACAAATGGCACAGTGAGCTTTGGCAACATTGTTCGTTGTCAACTCAAACCCGAAGGGACAATTCCGTATGTACCATAATATGCGGGCAATGAGAACCCAAGTGCATGGTTTCGCATAAGCGACAAACAGAAGAATTTCTAGCCGAGAATATAGCAAATCAAAAGGAGAGAAGAAAATGAATAGGGGAAAAGGGAATTTATTTGTAAGCATGAGTTGTCTTTGGATTTCTATCTTTTGCCTTCTGCCTTGCAATCAGGTCTGGGCGCAGCTGCCGCATCCGTTTGATCTGAGCACGCTCGATGGCACGAATGGAGTGCGCCTAAAAGGCATTGACACGGACGATGGCTCTGGCTTTGGCGTGTCGGGGGCGGGCGATGTCAACGGCGATGGCTTCGAGGACCTGCTCATTGGGGCCTATTATGGCGATCCGGGCGGGCACTCCAATGCCGGCGAGACGTACCTGATTTATGGATCGCCATTGGAGATCAGCAGCGGTGGCGTGCTTGATCTTTCAATGCTGGACGGGACCAACGGCGTTTGCCTTGAGGGCATCGACCCAGATGACACATCGGGCTGGAGCGTCTCAGGGGCGGGCGATGTCAACGGTGATGGCTATGCTGATCTGCTCATCGGGGCGGACTATGGAGATCCAGGTGGAGACTTAAATGCCGGCGAGACATATTTGGTCTTTGGCTCGGCTTCGGGAATTGGCAGTGGGGGGACTATGGATCTTTCGACTCTGGACGGTATCAATGGCGTGCGTCTGGAAGGCATTGACGTGGATGACTGGTCGGGGCACAGCGTCTAAGGGGCGGGTGATGTTAACGGAGACGGGTTTTCCGACCTGCTGATCGGGGCACCTTATGCAGACGCAGGCGGAGACTCGAATGCCGGAGAGGCGTACTTAGTTTACGGCTCAGCCTCCGGGATTGGGACCGCCGGGGTTTTAGATCTCTCCGGATTAGACGGAACGAACGGCGTGCGTATCGAGGGCCTCGACGTTGATGATGCCTCCTGCTGGACCGTGTCAGGCGCCGGAGACGTCAATGGAGACGGGTTTACCGACTTGGTGATCGGAGCACCTTGGGCGGACCCGGGTGGGAACTTGAGTGCTGGTGAGACGTACTTGGTTTATGGCTCAGCCTCAGGGATCGGCAGCGGCGGGGTGCTTGACCTTTCGACGCTTGACGGCACAAATGGCGTGCGTATCGAGGGCCTCGACGTTGATGATATATCCGGCTACAGCGTTACTGGAGCGGGCGACGTTAATGGCGACGGCTTAGCGGACCTGCTAATTGCTGCCCGTTTCGCCGACCCGGGTGGAGATTCCAATGCTGGAGAGGCATATCTGGTCTACGCATCCTCATCGGGAATCGGAACCGGCGGGATTTTGGACCTCTCTGCACTGGACGGAATGAACGGCGTGCGCCTCGAAGGCGACGACCCGGATGATGAATGCAGCGCTGATGTGTCAGGGGCTGGAGACGTGAATGGTGATGGCTTAGCTGACCTTCTCATCGGCGCTCCTGGACCTTACCCGCCCGATGCAAGGACTGGTGAGGCTTACTTAGTATATGGCTCGAGCTCAGAAATCGGTGGCGGAGGCGTATTTGATCTCTCCACCTTAAACGGGACGAACGGCTTCCGTCTTGATGGTGTTGACCCGGGCGATCGCTGCGGCAGGGGCGTATCGGGTGCAGGTGACTTCAATGGCGACGGCATCGCGGACCTACTCATCGGGGCCTACTTTGCCGATCCGGGTGGGGATTACCATGCAGGTGAGACATACCTTGTCTTCGGCTCAGGCACTTTATCTTCAGCAAGCCACAAGGCCTTCACCCGCCCCGGGGATGCGGCTCGCACGAGTATTGGAACGCTCGGAGACGGTTCGCATTCGATTCCGCTGAGCCGGGTGTGGGTGGATTTTGGTGCAGGCCACGGTTCTGCTTCTGCAACAAGTCCTTCACTCACAACAGTGGTCTTCCATCGAATACCAGTTTCGACATTTGCACCGTTGGAAGTTGATCCGCTGTATGAGTGGGAGGTTTCAACTGACCGCGTGAATTATGGCACTGCAGCAGTAACCTTTAAAGGAACAGGGAAGAGAGGGGAGACGGACTGGCAGGGTCTTATTTTAAAAAGCACTGATGCTGGTGCCACCTGGTTTTTGCCCGAGGGTCAACAGCGTAACTCGGTTCTTCACGAAGTCACATTGCCGTCAGAAACGCTGCCTGCCCGGTATGCTCTGGTTCAAGTCCCCGACATCTCGGGGCCGATGGTGGTGAATGCGGTCTACAACGACGATGACGATGACGGCGTGGTGGAAGCCGGGGAATCGGTAACACTGATCATGAGTCATGGCGTAGTGGTATGGCCGGCGCAGTTATCGCAGGCGAGTTTCTATCTGGCAGTATCAGGTGACAGTCTCGGCGGTGCAGGATTCAGTGTTGCTTCGAATCCGTTCAACACTCGCCAGATCGTCCTGACGCTTGGTGCGAACGCTTCGCTCATAATTCCAGGTCAGTTTAGCATAAGTAATACCGGTGCAGGTCAGCCGTCGGGCATTGACATTGCGGCGGGTATACTGCCAACGGCAATCCAAAGCCTCTACGGTGTGCCGGCAGTTGATGGTGGCATCCCGGGAATCAACGACTCGGGTGTTGATATTCTGTATACCCTGGTCACCAACTCAGGCACAATCGGCCCAGCTGGAGGGACAGTTCAGGTAACTTATTCTCCGAACGCAGCATACACCAAGCACTCGATCACTATTCCAGCCGGCGCTATCCCTCAGAGCGTAGCCAAAGCAAAGACAGTCTCTGCAGCTGCTGATGTCACGTTTACCCTTCAACCTCCGCCGGTAAATCTCGGGATGATCGGTGCGGTACAGATTGTGGCCAGCGATCCGAACACGACGTTTTCCTTGCCCGCTACGCTTACTATCGAATATCGCGAGAGCGATGTGGATGTGGAGATGGGCCAGACTGAAGCTGCCATGAGAGTGTATCAACTTGTGGAAAACCCGTTAGGGGTATTCAACTGGGTTCAGCTGCCGGGCAACCATATCGTGGACACGCAGGCAAATACGGTGCGTGTTCAAATAACGAACCTTAACCCGATGGGCTCGGTAGGCCAGAAAGGCATATTCGTCAACCTGATTGGAGAGACGATTGAAGAATGCAGTTATAACATTGCGCCAGAAAGGGGTGGAAATGTTGTCCTGTCCTTGTCAGTTGCTTTAACCGGTGG
>CAYVXD010000062.1:6436-22189 GCA_964454265.1 uncultured Candidatus Sumerlaeota bacterium
GGCCTGAGAGCATCTACGAGCTCCATCGGATCGAGATTCCGGGATATCAACTGACTACACCAACCGATCCTGACCGAATCGAGGTGACCATACGGGCTCCGAAAGCACATGAACGTGGAACGACAGTAGGGGGAAATTCGTTTCCCACGTCAAGCAACTCCATCTTCGTCATCAGCACACGCGACGCCTATAGCCGACCCATTGCATTTGATTCAGCGGTAAACATGTATATAGAGTTTCTCGATGGTACACTTGCGGGCCTTGATGCATTCAACGATGTGGTTACCTTTGCCGGTGAACGCAAAGCGGCATGGATGATGAGCCTGGTGCACGATGCGATTGATGGGGCCATGGTGGATTTTCAATTTGTTGAAGGCATAACACAGTCTGTAACTGATTTCCCGGGTGGAGGAAAGGTTGAAGCCACGGGAGTTCCAAACCTTACCGGCGCATCAGGAAAAGGCGTCTGGGGAGCAGTTGCCCGAGACTTTCCAACTGCAGCCAAGAATTGGCAGCTGTATGAATGAAAGCTGGTGCGGCTAAATAAATTTCTCTCTTCCGTTGGCTCAGTCGCCAGCGCAGGCTTCGAGAAATATGAATAAACGCCAATCTCCTGGTTTGAATAGCAGACGATTAGCCGAGCGTTAACAAAACGAGGCAGGGAAAATGAAAAGAACAAGCAAGACCAAATGGTCAATGCGAGGAAAGAAGATGTCTTTTCACGGCGCCGCGGCGGTATTGTGGGTGGTTGTCGCTATCTTGGCGCCCGCTGTATCCCAGGCCGCGATTGTTACATTTCCCGATCCGAACCTCGAGGCGGCGATCCGCGCGGCCATATCCAAGCCCACCGGCGACATCCTCGACACCGACCTGGTGGGAGTAGGGTTTACAACGCTGAACGCCTTCGGCGCCGGGATTTCAGATCTGACGGGATTGGAATATTGCACGGATTTGATGATGCTGTATCTTGATAGAAATTATTCCATCAGCGACCTCAGTCCCCTGAGCGGATTGACCAGCTTGACGAACCTTTCTCTCTATTACAACTCGATCAGCGACCTCAGCCCACTGAGCGGATTAACCAGCCTGACCCGGCTTGATCTCTACGGCAACTCAATCAGCGACCTCAGCCCCATGAGCGCGTTGACCAGTCTGTCCTTGCTGGAGCTTGGCGCGAACTCCATCAACAACCTCAGTCCCCTAAGCGGATTGTCCAGCATGACCCAGCTTCATCTCTACAACAACTCCATCAACGACATCAGTCCGTTGAGCGGCTTGACCAGTCTGACCAGCCTTTCTCTGGACGGCAATTCAATCAGCGACATCAGCCCGCTGAGCGGTTTGACCAGCCTGACGTGGCTTTGGCTTGGCGGCAACTCGATCAGCGACCTCAGCCCGCTGACCGGGTTGACCAGCCTGACCTCTCTTTGGCTTGGCGGTAACTCGCTCAGCGACGTGAGCCCACTGAGCGGTTTGACCAGCCTGATCGGCGGCCTTTATCTGGACCACAACTCCATCAGCGACATCAGCCCGCTGAGCGGCTTGACCAGCCTGACGTACCTTGATCTCGACCACAACTCCATCAGCGATCTCAGCCCCCTTAGCGGATTGACGAGCCTGACGTTGCTTGAACTCGTCGGCAACTCAATTACCGACATCAGCCCCCTGATCGGATTGACCAACCTAACGTACCTTGAACTCTACGGCAACTCAATGAGCGACATCAGTCCGCTGAGCGGCTTGACCAGCCTAGCCCACCTTCGGCTCGACTCAAACTCCATCAGCGACCTCAGCCCACTGAGCGGATTGACCAGCCTGACGTCCCTTAATCTCAGCAACAACTCCATCAGCGACATCAACCCGCTAAGCGGGTTGACCAGCCTGACCTACCTTTCGCTTGGCGGCAACTCGATCAGCGACCTAAGCCCCCTGAGTGGGTTGACCAGCCTGACCGAGCTTGGCCTCTACTACAACTCAATCAGCGACCTTAGCCCCATTACCGGACTGACCAGCCTGACCTCTCTTTGGCTTGGCGGCAATTCAATCAGCGACCTCAGCCCGCTGAGCGGGTTGACCAGCCTCACGCGCCTTGGTCTAGAAGACAACTTGATCAGCGATCTCAGTCCGTTGAGCGGACTGACCAGCCTGAACGAGCTTTATCTCGGCAGCAACTCGATCAGCAATCTCAGCCCGCTGAGCGGATTGACCAGCCTGACCAACCTTGAACTCTACGACAACTCAATCACCGACGTCACCCCCCTCGGGGGCCTGACAAACTTGCAGGTTCTGTGGCTTCAGGACAATCCGCTCGGCCACATCGTCCCTCTCGTGGGCCTGGTCAACTTGACCGAGCTGCGAATCGATGATGTGTGGGCCCCGCAGGTCGCAGGCGCAGTGGCCAATGACGTAGATGACAGCGGGACGCTGGACGCTGGCGAAACAATCGGACTGATCATGACCAAGGGCGTGACGGTCTCGCCGGGATTGACCCCGGCGGCCTTCTCCCTGCCGGTCACGGGCGACAGCCTGGGCGGCGCGGGATTTTCCGCCCAGGTCAGCCCCACAAATTCGCGCATCATCATCCTGACCCTGGGCGCCAGCCCCTCGTTGACCATTCCCGGAACGTTTTCCACCGGCGCCACCTCGCCCGGCTCGCCCTCGGGCATCGACATCGCCTCGGGCCTGCCGTTCAACGCCATTCGGGGCCTCAACGGCGTGGCGGCCGTGCCAAGCTCGGCCGACGACATCCTCTACACCATGGTGGCAAACAGCGCCGTGATCGGCAGTTCGGGTGGCTCGGTCAAAGTGACCAATTCGCCCGATGCCGCCTACACGGAACATGAACTGAGCGTTCCTGCTGGCGCCCTGCCAGGCAATACGACGCTAACCTTGCAGCCGCCGCCGGAAAATCTCGGCGTGATGAACGCCGTGCAGGTCGACGACGGCGGCTCGAGCGTCAGCTTCGCCAGCCCGGCGACCTTGACCCTTGAATATCGCGACAGCGACGTGGATTACGAGATGGGCCAGACCGAGGCTGCCATGAGAGTGCACCAACTGGTAGAGAACCCGATCGGCGTCTTGGACTGGGTTGAGCTGCCGGACGACCATACCGTAGATACCGAGGCAATGACTGTGAGTGTCCCAGTGATGAACCTGAACCCTATGGGCTCGGTGGGTTCGAAAGGGATATTCGGCAATCTGGTAGGGGAGACTATCGAAGAATGCAGTTACAATATTGCGCCGGGAGGTAGTGGTGCAAAAGTGGTTCTGTCTTTGTCAGTAGCCATTACTGGCGGCCCTGAGAGCATCTACGAGCTCCATCGCATCGAGATTCCGGGATATGAGTTGACTACACCAACCGATCCTGACCGAACCGAAGTGACCATATCGTCGGCGCGTTTGATAGACCGCATCTCAATGATTGGTGGGAATTCGTTTCCCGAATCGAGCCATGCTATCTTCGTGATCCAGACACGAGATGCTTACGGGCATCCGATCGCATTTGATGAACCGGCAGACATGTATATAGAGTTCCTGGACGGTGCACTTGCGGGATATGACGCGTTCAATGACGTAGTGAATTTTGATGGTGAGGAAAGAGGACCCGAGCAGATGCGGCTGGTGAAAGATGTTATTGACGGTGCAATGGTGCATTTTGAATTTGTTGAAGGCATCACGCAAACTGTAACCGAGTTTCCTGGAGGAGGGAAGGTCGAGGCTATGGGAGTGCCAAATCTGACTGCTGCTTCGGGAAAAGGCGTCTGGGGAGCAGTTGCCAAAGACTTCCCCCCAACTGCAGCCAAACACTGGGAGCTGTATCAATGAAGTCTGATGCTGATGAAATAAAAATTTGCCCCTGGTGTGGGGAGGAAATTAAGAAGACAGCGGTTATTTGCCGCTTCTGTTATAATGACGTGACGCCGCGAGGTGAGCAGGCTGCCCTCCGTTTCAAAGCTGCCGAGGCGCCTCCTGTTGTGGAAGAGGAAGTTCCCGGCAAAGTGATGGCTCCCGGTGATCCGATCCTTGCTCGCCTATCAAAACTTGTCCCCAAGAGACTTCTTGAAGGAATTGTAGGGAGTGCCGAGTCGATTGAAGAAGGTGAGCGTCGTCCGATCGCCATACTTTTCTCTGATATATGTGGATTCACCTTGCTGACCGAAGAGATCGGCATCGAAGCAATGAGTGACCTTCTTGATGTCATCCATGCCGCGATTGAAGACATTGTTAAGCATTATGATGGTATTGTGGAAAAGTTCATCGGCGATGCGGTGATGGCGGCATTTGGCGCACCTGCGGCACACGGTGACGATCCTGAACGCGCGATACGGGCGGCGGTGGATATTCGCGAAACCGTGCGCAAGATAGGCGATTCGCAGGGTTTGGCCCTTGATACCCATGGCGGTATCGGGTTCGGGGAGGTGGTTTTCAAGTCGGTCGGTGGAGAAGGACGATTGGATTTCAGAACGATCGGCGACGCAGTCAACCTGGCCTCTCGCCTTCAGGGTCTTGCTGGATCCGGCGAGATCCTCGTGGATCACCGAATTCATCAACAGACCCGTACTACTTTCGAATGGAAACACCTCGAACCTGTGGTGGTCAAAGGGAAGAAAGAGCCGGTACTTAGACACCTTGTGAGAGGCATCCGGAAGGAGTTTTCAAAGGTAGTGCTGGGCGAGAGAATTGAGATGGTGCCCCTTGTCGGACGTCGAGCGGAACTCGATCTGCTAAAGGGAGCAACAAAGCGGATAGCAGAGGGAAATGCACAGGTTGCTATGGTGCGAGGTGATGCAGGTGTTGGGAAGTCGCGGCTGGTCTATGAATTGTATCATCAGCTGCCCGAGGGTAAATATCACTGGTTTACCGGCCGTGCCTTATCCTTTGGAATAAGTGTGCCTTTCTTACCCATCATCGCGCTCATGCGGTCGATTCTTCGATTTCCATTCGGAAGTGAAGCAACGATTGAGTTCAAAGATTTACGTCAGGCCGTTACTGGGATCTATGGCCGGGCGCTGCGCCGGACTCGTTCCACATCAAAACGGAAAGAGGTGACTCGTCGGCGGGATTTTGTCATTAACGCATTGGCTGTTCTTCTGTCAATTAACCACCGCAAGAACCCATTGCTGGATTTGGCTCCGCGCGAGAGGCGGGAACGTATTTTCACGGCTGTCATCGATCTAATCACGCAACTGTGCGCCGAGAAACCAACTATTCTGATCTTCGAAGACTTCCACTGGGCCGACAAGGATTCTCTCGAATTGCTGGACTACCTGATTGTAAAGCTTCAGGCGAAGCCGGTAATGATGGTGATAGTAACGCGCCCTGAGTTACCCCATCGGTTCCCTATGGAAGAGGAGTTCTTGCGTATTTCTCTTGAAGAATTATCGGAAAAAGAAAGCAAACTTTTGCTCTCTCGACTGCTGCACATCGAGCATCTGCCCTCAGCGTTACGCGAGAAGATTCTGGCAAAGACCGAGGGGAATCCCTTTTACATCGAAGAAGTTGTTTTGAATCTGGAAGATAGAGGCATTTTGAAACGCCGGCGTGAAAGGTACCAACTGGTGCGCCCCTTGAAAGCAGTTGATATCCCTGATACCGTGGAAGGTGTGGTTCTGGCACGCCTGGATCGCCTTGAACACACGGTAAAAAGGGTTATGCAATGTGCTTCGGTAATTGGACGGGAATTCCAGTATAGAACACTCTCTCATGTGATGGAAATCGGCGAACGGCTTCGCGCCTATTTGCTCACCTTGGTCGAGAAAGACTTTGTGCTTCAACGCACACTGCTCCCCGAGCTGATCTACATTTTTCGTCATATAGTACTGCGTGATGCGACGTACGGGACACTGTTAGAGAAACGGCGACGCTTTTTTCATGCGCGAGTCGCCGAAGCGCTCGAAGAGATCTTTGCCGAGCGAGTAGAAGAGTTTTTAGAACTGATAGCCTATCATTACGAGCACGGCGGAGTGACCGAAAAGGCGCTTCACTTCCTGGAGCGCGCTGCGATCAAATGTGAAGGTCTCTATGCAAACATTGCCGCAGCTGATCACTGGGAAAGGCTTTTGGCGCTCCTGGAGAAAGTCGACCTGGCTGATGCTGATGTGAAGAGACTCTGTCTAAAGGCCAACCTTCGCCTGGGGGAAATTTGCCGCCGAATAGGACATCCGGAGCGTGGCGTATCTGCATTCCAGTCTGCCCGATCCATCGCTCAGGTGTTAAAAGATTCCGTGGGAGCGATTCGAGCTATGCTCGGCCTTAGCGAGGCCTATCGACACTTGGGTGAAACCGAGAAGGGTCTCAAGGCACTCAGAGAAGCCCTGCGGCGTGCGCGCACGGCGAAGGACGAGAAGCTTGTGGCGTCCTGCCAAAACTATATCGGTCACTTTGAGAGGACAAGGGGTAGCTTTACGAAAGCACGAGCCGCTTTTGAAGAAGTACTAAGATTCGCCATCAAGACTGGCGATCGGCAAAGACGTTACCAGGCATTGAACCATCTTGGTGCGATTCATATGTACACTGGTGAAGTGGAAGAAGCCACCAAGTGCTATTCAGAAGCATTGGAATTGGCGCGCGAGCTCGGCCGCCAAAACGAGCAGGTGCAGATCGAACTGAACATAGGGATCAACAACTTGCGACTTGGGGAGTGCGGTGCAGCTGAGGAAAGGATTGCCGCTGCCTTGGCCCATGCAGAGAAGATCGAATTCGAGCGCGGTGTGCAGCTAGCCCTTTTAGCGCTGGTTGACCTGCATCTCAAGACAGGGGGCTTTCCCCGGGCAGCTACTTTATCAAGGCGCTTATTCAAGCGCATGGAGGAATCCAGTTTCAGCGACGTGCGGGCATGTGCGCTCAGCAACCAAGCTCGTGCCTTTGTGGCTCTGGGGAAATTAGGTCAAGCAGAAAAAAATATCGAAGAGGCGTTAAAATTGGCCAGTGCGGATAAGAATTATTTTGGCTTAATGGATGGGTTGGCGGTGAAGACAGAGATGCTGCTGGCTCGATGCTCGAATAAGGAAGCCCTGGAAACTGCGCAAGAAATGCTTTCTCTAGTCAAACAGCACCATGATAGAGAGTTCCTTGCCATGGCTCAAACTCTGTGCGCACGATCGCGGCTGGCACTCAATCAAGTCGCAGAAGCAAAGAATCTTGCTCTAGACGCCGTAAAATCATCTCGTCGCGCAAGGATCCCACGTGATGAAGGTTGGGCGCTCTGGGCCCTGAGTCTTTGTGAAGAAGCACTGCATCAAGAGACACGCGCAAGGACCCGCTTACATGCTTCTCTCAGATTGGCAGAACACACCCAAGACGCTGCTTTGAAATCTACCGTACGTCAAACCCTCGGTGCTATGTAATTAACACCTTGACGTGGTTAACCTCTAATCCCTTGTCTTTCCAAGCAATTTAATATAAACTTAACGGCTGTAATGCTGCTTAAGTTCTTGAAAATCAATGCCGGGAGCGGGAATCGAACCCGCACGGTCCGTTGTGCGAACCGAGGGATTTTAAGTCCCTTGTGTCTACCTATTCCACCATCCCGGCACGCTCTGGCGAGCACGAAGTCGCTAGGGCTGCCAGCGGGCAGTGTAAGTAAAAACAGGGGCAAGAAAAATTTGGAGGCGACGAGCGGATTCGAACCGCTGAATAGAGGTTTTGCAGACCTCCGCCTTAGCCACTTGGCTACGTCGCCTGAATTACTTTTTATTGCTTCCTAAAGCCCTTAGTATGTTTTAACGTTTCTTTTATAAGGCGAGATTGGCTGCCCTGTCAAGCAGTTTTGCTCAGGGTCTTGGCACAAGGGGAGCACATCATTCTTGTTTGTGGTGGTTGAAAAATAGGGGATGTGTACGTCTCCGCTTTGCTCTGCTTGTGCCGATCCTCGTTTTTTGCTGTACCTCACGCAAAGACGCAGAGACGCAAAGAAAAGCACGACTTAAGATCGCACAATTTACCGTAATTTCCTGGCGACTTGACGGCTTTGCGTGAGATTCCTGCGTTCTAATTTCCTGGACAAGGGAAACAGTTTTTCCCTTAATTCTACGAACTAAACCGGCGTGCGCTCGGTAAAAGCTGCGGTAAGTTTTATTTTGCTTGCCTTTGCCAAATATGGTATTAGAATTTCCAACACAGTATGCAGATCCACTAGGCAGATACGACCATGGCGTCAATCAAGGAAGTTCTGGATCAAGCAATTCGTTCAGCAGGCGACGTTTTATTGAAACACTATCGCAGTGTGAAAACCCTTGAAGCCAAAGGCGAAATTGACTTGCTGACCGTGGCTGATAAGGAGGCTGAGGCGAGCATCATCAGGGTGATCCACAAGGCATTCCCGGATCACCAAATTCTGGCTGAAGAGTCAGGACATATAAAGACGGGTCAAGCCGACTACAAGTGGATCATTGATCCACTCGATGGTACGACCAACTATTCGCACTCCTTTCCGATCTTTTGCGTCTCAATTGGCGTCGAACATCAAAATGAAATCATAATGGGTGGCGTCTATAATCCATTTGCAGATGAGTATTTTTTTGCCGTGAAGGGGGAGGGGGCGTTGCTCAATGATGAGCCGATCCGCGTCTCTTCGGTTGATGGGCTTAACCGGAGTCTGGTTGTGACAGGTTTTCCATACGATCGGCGGGAGAATATTGACCATTACCTGCGTTACATTCGTGAATTTCTATTGCGCTCCCACGGTGTGCTGCGCATCGGTGCGGCGGCACTGGATTTGTGTAGCGTTGCGTGCGGGCGGCTGGAGGGTTTCTGGGAAGAGAAGTTGCATCCCTGGGACGTGGCAGCAGGTATTTTGATTGTGCGGGAGGCCGGCGGAGAGTGCACAGATTTTTCCGGCCAGCCCTCGTCGCCTTACGATACCTCTATCTTGGCAACAAACGGTCATATTCATCAAGCGATGCTTGAAGTGTTGCAGCATTAGCTCTGGTGAAGACCGTTACATTCCTTTCGGGAAAGGGTTTCAAATGAAGATTACCGGTCGCTACAAACTTATGGCAGCTATGCTCCTTTGTGTAATCGCACTGCCTGCATCGTGGTGCATGGCGAACAAGCTGGTCGGCAACCCTTACGCAGTTGACGTGTTGTTGATTCATGAGAAGAACAAGGACTTTGCGGACGGAGAATTCCGTGGCACGGCACTTGCATCTGGCGACAAAGAAGGCGTGGTGCTTCAGCGGGGAAGTTCGCATGAGTACGAGCCAACCGGCATTTATTACTCCCGGATTATTCAGGCTGAATTTCCATTTAATGAGATGGTGCCGTCGTGGAATGTTGATGTTCCGCAAGACACGGGTTTTGCCGTTGACATTCGCGTAGGTCGCGGCAAGAAGGAATGGTCAGGATGGTTTCATCTTGGCCGAGATGGAGTAGCGGGGCCGGGAGAATTCGCGCCGGTGCTTTCGAGCAAGTGGGGCGAGGTGGATGTTGATTACCTGCTTCTGAGCAAGCCGTGTACAATGTTTCAGTATAAAATTTCATTTCACACGCAAAACCCTGCAGTCTCGTCATGCTTGCGACTCTTGGCTATTTCGTACAGTAATTCTCTAGGCAAAAAGAGGCTATGGAAGCGCTGGCAACGTGAGCATCCAAAATCATCCAGCAAGCCCAGCCTCCCGATTTCTCTCGATGTTCCTTTTTGGTCTCAGTTGGTCGTAAGTCGGTCTCTGCGCGGCAGGATCTGCTGTCCTACCTCTGTTAATATGGTACTGGGATTTTACGGGATCGACCGGCCCACTAGCGACGTAGCGAAGCTCTGCTACGAGCCTGACAGCCGAATTTATGGCAATTGGCCAAAGGCCGCGCAGGTGCTTTCGCAGTTCGGTCTCAAGAGCTGGATACAGCGGTTCAGAAGCTTCGACGATGTTGCGGCGGAGCTCGCCAAAGGCCGCCCGATCATAGCCAGTACGCGGTCAACACGGGAAGAAGTACGCGGGACCCCGTATAGGTGGACAGCCGGGCATGTCATTGTTGTCCGGGGGATCAGGGCCGATGGGGACATCCTGGTAAACGATCCAGCTAATGTAACGGCAGAAAAGGGAATAACCGTGCGCAGCCGTGAGCGTATACAGCGTATCTGGTTGGACAAAGGTGGGGTGGGGATCATGGCAACAAGGCCTTAGGACGGATTGATGCGATAGAGAATAGCCCAGCGTTTTTTCGCTACCTCTTCAAGATAGTGCTTCTTAAACTGTGCCAGTTTAGCCTCGAAACTGGGAAAGGAACGCCGGATAAACTCGCCCGAATAGCTATTCCAATAGACAGTATTGATGAGCAGATGAGTTATGCCCTTCTGTTTTAGCTGAGCGTAGAGCGCCTCAGGTGATTCGGCTGTCGCGATCATCTGGGCAATGCGCGAGACTTCAAAAGTCCCGTCCGCTACGTAGTCTCTCTCCAGATAATATCCCCGATTTTCAAATAGCATGAGGATCTTGGCATCTTTCGGCAGATTTGCATTACTATACTCGATCATGGGCTGGATGTCCACGCTGCACGTCTGCTGAAGGAATTCGGCCTTGTTATCGTGTCCGATTGCTACACCGAGGTTTTGACCAAGAAAGCTCAGGTCTCGCGGGTCAATCAGGAGCGAAACTGCAGCAATAATTGCATAGACCAACACGATGGCGAGTGGGCCTTTGAAGTAACCTTCCGGACCAAAGCAGCGCGCAATCAGCGAGCCTGCCACAATACCTAGCAGCGCCAACCCGGGTATAAAGAATCGCACTTGCTGCGAGCCCAGAAACCAGCAAGCCAGATATGTGATCACTCCCAGGAGCAAGAACAACGTCAGGCGTACGCGCCGCAATGCAAATGGAAACAGAACCAATGGAAGGAAATAGAATGGCGTGATGATCCCCGCAAACCGATCGTAGGTATACCATCCGTAAACGGTCATGCGCCAGGGAATGAGCAGGAAGTCGCCAATCCCTTTCCCCATGCCCATTGACTGGAGCCAGATGCTGAGATGCTTTGCCAGCGCAGGCGACCAGTCGCGCCCATCAAATAGCCAATAGAGATTTGGATATACCGGGTTCCCTGTGAGTGCCAAATTCTTGATTAGCCAGGGAAGCATCAACAGCACGCTGAGGGAACAGAAAATGACAAGCCCATGCACGGGCGGCGTGATGCGCTTGACAGATGACGTTGCTAGCCGCTGACCCAGAATAGGGCGTGCTATCAGCATTACCAGTAAGACAACTAGCCCATAGATTGCCGGATATTTACATCCCAGCATCATTCCGCAAAAGACCCCTGCGAGCACGATTAGTCCTCGACGCTGCTCTTCCATCCAGATCAAGATCATGTACACACTTAAAAGGAAGAAAAACGTCATCCCAAGGTCAGCGAGGGCAGCCTTGAATTCAGTAATGACAATGGGCGTCGAGAGAAAGATCAGTGCGGCAATCCAGCCGCTTGTGCTATCATAGAATCGCTTGCAAAGGACAAAGAGCACCATGGCGCTGAGAATGCCCAGGCAAAAGTGTAGCAGACGCGCTGCAATATCGTTTGCTGCGAGCAGGCAGAACGTGTAGAGGAGATTGACGTTATGTGGCGCGTCGAAGTAGACCAGATAATCCATTCGCACGAACCCGCCGGCCTGGACGTATTCTTTCGGAATCGTGAGTTGATAGACCAGTTCATCCCAGTGATTTGGCGGGGTCAGTGTGGCAATGAAGGTCGGAAGCAGGATAAGACACAAAATTCCCAAGAACACAACGGGCAGGCGCGGCCCTGCTTCCAGCGTGCCCTTCAGTGCATGCATACAGCGCCTGAGGAATGCACCAAGGAGATCCACGCGCACGATAATTGGCAGGAGAATAATAATCCATGCCAGCGATTTTCGATAGCCACCCAGCGTTGCAAGCAGGAAGCTCACCATAATATAGGCCGAAAGGCCGACCCCTGCCGCTACGAGTAACTCAGTTGCCGACCACTGGCTGAATAGATTATAGCGGCGAACAAGGGATAGCCCTACCAGGAGCGCGGAACAGAGAAAGATTACAACGAAAAGCAGTGTGGCGAGCTGTGCAAGAACTCGGCGCGGACTGATAAACAATGGCCCGATCTGTGCGTCAAAATGGCGGTACTGGAAAAACGCAAAAAGAAGAAAAAGCGACAGGATGGTAAGCAAAATTGCGATGGGTGTTCGGAAGAGAAACCTCATAACAAGGCCGATCGAGCGAAATTGCCCTTCATTTCTCCAGGCAATCGCGATTCGCTCACGGAATACAGTGCACCATGCGCAGAGAATAGCTGTGGGAGAACACTATACGGACATCGCTGGAGGTGTCAACTGTTTTGGACAGGGAGAACGGTAGGGCGATGAATCCAGGGCCGGCAGATCTTTGGATGCTTATTCCTGACGGATTGAGCGTGCTGAAATCCCAGGACGGTGACATAATATGGAGAGAAACCGGCTCAGCAACCGTACGCCACAGGCGGAAGCCGGAAGGCCTGGTGCGAACCGGCTTCTCGTAGGCATGACCCGGCAAAATTCAGGAAGGAAAGAAAAAGTAGGGGCGTATTGCAACACGCCCCTACAGCGAAACAATGCAACCAGGGAGAACTGAGTCGGCAGCCGGTTCTCGTGCTACTGCTCAGCTGGCGCCTTTTCTTTTTCCAACTTCTTCAGGTACTTCCCCGGATCTTTCTGAAACTTCTCCACGCACGCTGGACAGCAGAAATTCACCTTCTTGCCATTGTACTCAATGGCGAGGTCGCTTCGCGCCTTACCACCCATAACGGGGCAGGTGATGTTCGCGACGCCCTGAGAAGCTATAGCTTCTGATGCGGCCTTCTTCTGTTCCGCGTACACCTTGTTGTAGTACTTGTCCGGATTCTTGGCTACGGCCGCTAGACATCCTGCGCCACAAGTATAAATGCGGCCGGACGTCTTGCTCTTCTCATCCTTATACTCGTAGGAGAGTTTCGGATTGATCGGCTTGCCAGTCATCGGGCACGTCTTGTTCGAGTAGCACAACAATGTGTCGGTTGTTGTGGCGCCCTTCCCCTGCGTACAAGCAGCTGCTGGCTTGTCCTTTTGGATTGCGGCTTCATGTTGATGCGTTTGATTTGCAGCCACTGGAAACGCTGCAATCAAAGCCAGCAGGGTCACAACCACAGGAATTGCGAGTGTCCTAGCCTTCATTTGCCTACCTCCTTTTGGATTTTGTTTGAAGTCTCCTGCAATTAATCTCTTAATTCCTAATATACTGAACAAAAAGCGAGCCTATCAGGGAAGAAATTGATTGAGCATTGATAAGTCCCTTCCCTACAAGACTGTAGCTCACTTGTCTAAACAGCGCACTCACTCAAAGCCAGGCCTGATTGTTTATTTTTCAACACATGCGGTGTGGGAATTGCATCAATAGATGATGTGGTCGAGATTATCAAGAATGCGGACGACTGTAATTTCAACATGGTACTGTTTCAGGTGCGTGGTAATGCAAATGCGTTCTATCCATCAGATTATGAAGCATGGGATGCGCTGGGGGAGAGGAGGGCCACGCTGGTGAAGCTTATCAAGGAAGAGGTATTTCAGGAGAAGGTGCCTACGCCAGAAATGCCGTGGCTTAGATAACTGTAGGCATTGGGGAAAAGACCGAACCTGGTAGGGGCGTTAAATTTAACGCCCCTGCTTTTCTTGCCGATTACCTTTATGTAGGGGTAGGTTTTAAACCTGCCCCTACAACGTTCATCAGAAGATTCGGAATATACAGAATTCAAGGGACGTCGAGGGATTCGACAGTGACAGTATCCAGCAGTAGTGCGCCAGTTGGAGAATCCAAGGGATCAAAGTTCAGCATGTCAAAGGAGATGAGTAATTCTTCACCGACGCAGTTCGCTGGAGGCAAGAAGTAGAGTCGGTCGTATGTGGTGTTTGTGATACCGGGGGAATTTGCTCCGTCGCCGCTGCTTGCGATTTCGAGGGAACGACATGCTTGAAAATTTGCGGTGTTGAACCGCAGGCGCATCTGCGGCACGCGGCTTCGGTTTGTTTCGTCCGTTCTTACCTCAAATGTCCCGCGATACAGACGATCCGCTTCGATCGTTATATCTGCCGGATGGTTCCCCCAGAAACCAAACGTATTCGTGTTAGTTATTGCGCGCAGCTCGAGCGCACCCGCAAAATGGATATACTGAGGCGGACTGAAGATGATCGGTGCGCCGCCAGTTGTCCAACCATCCTGGCTCAGCTCGAAGTCGTAATCCTGAACAACTGTCGGAGTTGATAGCGAATCCAGAGCGAAGCGATCAACCGTAACCGTATCCAGCGTAAGTTCTGCCACCGCCGCATCGTCGCGATTGAAGTTAAGAAGATCGAAAGCCAACATAACGGCCGTATCATTTGCAGGCGGCACAAAGTACAGGTCATAATCCGTGCCCGACGTGGCGGGAGACGCACCGCCATCGCCCGCACTTTCAATTGAGAGGACATCATATTGCTGCAGGTTCAGCGAGTTTGCACGAAGGCGTATCTGCGGAACAAGCGATGTCGCCGTTAGATTGCTCGAGACCGTAAACCGAGCGCGATAGAGATAATCCGCATCCGAAGGAACTGCATCCTGCGGACTCTGCCAGTAGCCGAACGTATTCGTATTTGTTGATGAGGTCATCTTCAGGTAGTCAGGTTCCCAGACGAAATCCGGAGCAGTAAAAATAACCGTTGCGCCACCGGTGCTCCACTCCTCACGATCCGCGACAAAGTCAAAGACAATGTGCCACGGCGTGGGTGTTGGAGTAGCTGTTACTGTGGGCGTGGGAGTAGGGGTTGCTGTCGGACTTGGCGTTGGCAAGGCATGGAAGTTTGCAACAATAGATTTGGGTGAGTTCATCAAAAAGTATTCGGGGTTATTGGAGCCGGAGAGGTCGCCGCTCCAGTTGTCAAACTGATAATATGGCGCCGCGACGGCAAGCACTGTAGCAGTGGAATTGTCCCCATACCAACCGCTGGCAGGAGTGGTGCCATCAATGCGCGTGACGGAGCCGCCCGCCGCAGGATTGACGGTTGCGGTGAGATAATATTGAGGGCTCCAGAGCCACGTGATGGTTGAAGGCTGGTCAAGAACGAAGGTGGTGGTGGTGATGGTGCCGGACGTGGGAACGGAACCTTCGCCAAGCCAGCCGGCGCAGACCTGGCGAGTTCCAGGGACAGTTGGGACAATCCGATTGGTCATATAGGCGGTAACGAGTGAGCCGGAGGTAAGGAGATTTTCGCCAACCGGGGGAACCGGGCTGTCGTATGGAGAGAAGACGGTCAAGGTGGTCTTGGTCGTGAATTCATCAGCGCCGATGTCGAAGTCAGAGCCATCGCCACGCGGCTCCGAAGTGCCATCGTATGGTCTCGGGTCGCCTTCAAAGTCTTGTGCTAAAGTAACCGTGCCTCCTGCATCTATACACGGTGAGCTTAGCTGCAGATGGAAATCGCCGTTGGCTGGGTCAACTAATTGGGGGTCATCTATGATATTCCCTTCTCCCGCGCCGGTCCAACCCTGAATGCAACTATAGGAAGGTGTAGAGCAACTATCGATTTGAGCACCTGAAGGGGCGCTATTTTGCCAGATAATACAATTGATGATGGACGCTTGACAGCCAGATAGCCCGCCCCCCTGTTGATCTGCCGAGTTCTCAAGAATAGTGTTGTTCTGAATCACACCATCGCAATCACAAAGCCCACTACCCTCGGGAGCATGGTTAGAATAGATTAAATTATTCTCAATGATATAATTGCATTGATAGAGCCCGCCGCCGTCG
>CAYVXD010000063.1:0-21636 GCA_964454265.1 uncultured Candidatus Sumerlaeota bacterium
TACCGTCATCATCCCGAAAGACAACAATGACGATTTGGAAGAGATCTCTGACAAGGTCCGAAAGGACATCAAGTTCATCCTTGTCGAGAATCTCGATGAAGTGATCGACGCCTCTCTGGTCAAGAAACTCGCTACCAAAGGAGCCCGTCCCTCCAGGGGGTCGCCTGTGCGCAAACACACCGGCACTCAGGCCAGCGTAACTAAAACCCCCGATACCGGGCCGCATCCACCCCAGCCTCAGGGCCGCGCCAAGGTATAACTACCACCTCTCCTAATTCTTCAGCATCATCCCAATTCGTATTGACTTTAATGGCGTTCTTTAGTAATTCCTACAATGTTAGCCATGAAGAACGTTGTCATTCTGCCGTATTTGTCCGCGAACCTAAATTAAAATACACTAAAACCCGATAATATGAAACCAGAAGAAAAAGCAAGAAAAGGAATTGATGAACTGCTTCAAGCCGCAGGCTGGAAGCTGCAGGACATGCAAGAATTGAATCTTGGAGCTTCTCTGGGCGTGGCTGTCCGCTATTTTCCTCTTGAAACTGGGGAAGCCGATTACCTGCTTTTTGTTGATCGAAAGGCTGTTGGTGTTGTGGAAGCAAAGCCCGAAGGCACCACATTGAGCGGCGTTGCTGAACAGTCCGAAAAATATATAGCGGGTTTCCCTAAGAATCTACCACATGTTCAGGAACCTCTCCCTTTTGCCTATGAAAGCACAGGAATAGAGACGTTTTTCAGAGATTTAAGAGACCCAGAGCCTCGCTCAAGAAGGGTATTTGCATTTCACAAGCCAGAAACACTTCATGAATGGCTTTCCCAGGAAAACACGCTTAGGGCAAGGCTTAGGAATATGCCTCCTCTGATCACAGATGGACTAAGAGATTGCCAGATCGAAGCAATCAGAAACCTTGAAAAATCCTTTGCAGAAGCAAGACCAAGGGCACTTATCCAGATGGCCTCAGCAAGCGGGAAGACCTTTACTGCCGTAAGTTTTATCTACCGGTTGATAAAATTTGCAAGTGCAAAAAGGATTCTCTTTTTAGTCGATAGAAGCAATCTTGGCCGTCAAACGAGAAGGGAGTTTCAGCAGTATATACCCCCCGATGATGTCAGAACGTTTACAGAGCTTTACAATGTACAGCATCTCACTTCAAACACCTTAGACCCCGTCAGCAGGGTCTGTATTACCACGATTCAAAGACTCTATTCCATGCTCAAGGGAGAGCCTGAATTTGGTGCTGATCTTGAAGAGCTCTCTCTCTTCGATCTTGAACCGAGAGAAAAGCTGCAAAAAGAGGTCTCCTACAATCCTCAAATCCCTATAGAGAGCTTCGATTTTATCGTCACCGACGAATGCCACCGTTCAATTTACCATCTCTGGCGACAGGTGCTTGAATACTTCGATGCATTTATTATAGGTCTCACTGCAACTCCTTCTATACAGACTCTCGGCTTTTTCAACCAGAACCTCGTGATGGAATACCCCCACGAGCGAGCAGTTGCAGACGGCGTTAATGTCGGATATGAGGTTTACCGGATCAAAACTGAAATCACGGAAAAGGGAAGCAAGGTTGATGCAGGTTATTACATAGATAAGCGGGACAAGCTCACAAGAAAAACGCGATGGGAATTGCTTGATGAAGACTTGGAGTATGAAGCCAGACAGTTAGACCGGGACGTGGTAACCCCTGACCAGATAAGAACAGTAATAAGAACCTTCAAGGAAAAGCTCTGTACAGAGATATTCCCGGGTAGACAAGAAGTGCCCAAGACACTTATCTTTGCCAAAGATGACTCCCATGCGGAGGATATTGTGCATATCGTAAGAGACGAATTCGGCAAAGGAAACGAGTTCTGCAAAAAGATAACCTATAAAACCACAGGGGAAAAGACTGATGATTTAATAGCCAGTTTTCGCAATTCCTATAATCCACGCATAGCCGTAACCGTGGATATGATTTCAACAGGCACTGATATTCGACCTTTGGAATGTCTTATATTTATGAGGGATGTCAAATCAAGGGTGTATTTTGAGCAGATGAAGGGACGTGGAACCAGAATTATTCCTCCAACTGACCTTAATGCCGTTACTCCAGACGCAACTCATAAGACACACTTCGTGATTGTCGATACAATAGGGGTGTGCGAGAATGATAAGACTGATTCCCATCCTCTTGAAAAAAAGAGAAGCATCCCTTTTGATAAACTCCTCATTGAAGTTGCCTTGGGTAATAGGGACGAAGACAATCTCACTTCCCTGGCTGGCAGACTCGCAAGGTTAGACAGAGAGATAGATGAAAAAGACAGAAAGGAGATTGAAGCCGCAGGAGAGGGGAAACCCTTAAAAGAAATCATCAACAACCTCCTGGATGCAGTTGACCCTGACAAAAAATCGGAAAAGG
This sequence comes from uncultured Candidatus Sumerlaeota bacterium, assembly GCA_964454265.1. Lineage (GTDB taxonomy): Bacteria > Sumerlaeota > Sumerlaeia > MWCT01 > JAUWMI01 > JAUWMI01. Next base: position 2,406 of record CAYVXD010000063.1, read on the forward strand.
CAAAGGAAATTTCTAACACGGAAACACCCACAGAGGAACAACTGAAAGAGGCGACAGATCAATTGACAAAAGTCGCCTGCACTCCGTTCGACAATCCCAAACTAAGAAACACAATCATCGATATTAAGAAAAGAAACGAGCAGATTATAGACACAGTGAGTAAAGACGCTATAATTCTGGCGGGTTTTGATGAACGGGCAAAGGAAAAGGCGCGAACCATCATTGATACCTTTAAGAAATTCATAGAAGAAAACAGGGACGAACTAACTGCCTTACAGCTTATCTACAGCAAACCTTACGGCAAAAGACATCTCACGTATGAAGAGATTAAACAACTTGCCGAGGCCATTAAAAAGCCGCCTTATTATTTAACTCCTGAACTACTCTGGAAGGCGTATGAACATCTGCAGAAATCAAAGGTAAAAGGCGCCGGCCCCCAAAGGCTTCTGACTAACATTATCTCACTGATACGGTTTGCAATTGGCGAAAGTGACGTCCTTGAGCCTTTCGCAGAGACAGTAGACCGCAGTTTCAATGACTGGCTGGCACAACAGGAGAAAGCAGGGCGAGTGTTTACGCCTGAACAGATGGAATGGCTTATGATGATAAAAGACCATATTGCAACATCGCTTGGAGTCAGCATAGAAGACTTTGAATATGCACCATTCTATGAGAAAGGCGGCGCCGTTAAAGCCTATCAGTCTTTCGGCGATGAATTAAACGTCGTCTTGGAAGAACTAAACGGGGTTCTAGTGGGCTAAAATGCGAACTGTAGTTTTTAACCTTATAGGTAAAAAACGCTTGACATAGATTTCCCACTTATTTACTGTGGAGACAAATGCTTGGATTTCGAATTTAGAAACAAAGAATTAGTAAAACTTTATACAACAGGCAGGAGCCGAAAATACAAACTGCAGCCAGAGGTTATTAAAAGATTTGTCATGCGTATTAGGCAGATCGAGGGCGCAAACGGTATATACGACCTCTGGCAGACAGTGGCTATAAAATTTAAAAGACTAAAAGGCTTTCAAAATAGATACTCTCTGAGGATAGACAAAAAATGGCGTTTAGAAATTGAAGTAGAATGGGAGGATGAGCAACAGACAACGGGAAAGGTATACATTATTGAAGTATCACTCCACTATGGAGATTAATTATGGGTAAGCAATACAAACCATACATGAATATTCCCACCGGAGAGTTTATCAAGGAAGAACTGGAAGTGCGGCACTGGGGACAGGAAGACCTGTCTAGAATCCTGGGACTCTCACTGAAGACAATTAATAAACTGGTTAAAGGCAAACAATCAGTGACCATAGAAATGGCTCGCTTTTTGAGCAAGGCTTTTAGACAGTCCCCCCAATACTGGTTAAACTTGGATACTAACTACAGGCTCAGATTACAAGAGGAAACCAAGAAAGAAGGCGCAGTATCAATAAAATCGAGGATTTTCCAATACATGCCCATAAGGGAAATGATTAGAAAAGGTTGGTTAAAGGAGTATAATAATCTTAACGAGCTCGTCCAGCAGGTGAAGGACTTTTGGGGAATCGATGAAATCGACCTCAGTTTTCTCGATAAGAGTTCCCTGCCTTGTTTTAAGAAATCAGAGGCTTTCGCTCAATATAGGCCTCACGCGCAGACCTGGCTTCAGATGGCAAAAAAGTGCGCTGCAAGATATACTGCTTGCTCCTTCGATAAGAAAGCATTGGAGACTCTTTCCCGTGAAATGACTTCGTATATAAAAACTAATGAGGCGATACCGAAATTTTTGCATAAGCTAAAGCAAACAGGGGTTATATTTTTCGTACTCAGTCACTTACAAAAAACATACATTGACGGCGCTGCGTTCTTCGACAATGGAAATCCTGTTATTGTCTATACTCAGCGTTATGATCGGATTGACAACTTCTGGTTTACCATAGCCCACGAAATCGTCCATGTGCTCGAGAACCTAAATAACAGGGAGGACGTATTTATTGATAATCTTGAAGAACTCTCATCGGGAAAAGAACGTCGGGCAAATTTGAAAGCTGAACATAATTTAGGAATTGACCGCATTTTAAAACACTTTAGACAGTTTAAGTCAGGCTATGTTTCTGAGAAAAGAGTTCTTCAATACTCCACCAATAGAGACGTCCACCCAGGCATAATCGTTGGCTGCCTCCAATATCATAATATTTTGTCTAGAAGAAATCTGAATAGGCTTAAAAGTGACGTTTCTTCCCATATCCCCAGTGAATACTATGTTGAGAAGTCCTTTAAACAATAGGGCCCAGTTTGCTCCCTGACACATGATAGTAGATAAAGACAGCCTGCCAAAACTCCCCAAGGGTTGGCTATGGACGATCCTTGGTGAGATAATAGATATTCGAAATGGATTTGCGTTTAAGAGTGCGGATTATCAAGACAACGGCGTTCTACTTGTCCGTCAGTCTAATTTGGGGCATGGAAAAGTAGATATCAAGAAGGTGGCATATCTGCCGCTTTCCTACTTAGATAAGTATGCATATTTTGTTATTCGCAAGGGCGACGTACTGGTCGGAATGTCAGGGTCAATCGGCAAATTATGCGTCTACGATCTCGATACTCCAGCCTTGCAGAACCAACGGACAGGATTAATTCAGTTTTTTCAAGCCGAAACAAGGGAATATGTTAGATATTATTTTGACACTTTAGGAACTCGCTTAATAAGCATGGGAAAAGGGGTGGCAGTACAAAATATTAGTGCTGCACAAATTGAATCTTGTCCGATTCCTCTTTCCCCTCTCCCCGAGCAGCGGCGCATTGTCGCCAAGATTGAGCAGCTTTTTACCAGACTGGATGCGGGAGTTGAGGCGTTAAAGAAAGTAAAAGCACAGTTAAAGCGCTATCGCCAGGCGGTCTTGAAATATGCCTTTGAAGGCAAACTCACAGAAGAATGGCGAAAGGCAAATAAGGGCAAAATTGAACCCGCTTCCGCGCTTCTGGAACGAGTCAGAGAAGAACGAAAAACGAAGGCAAAGGGGAAATATAAAGAACCTCCACTCCTAGACACATTGGATTTACGGCAAATTGCAAAAGGCTGGGCATGGGCGAGACTAGGCATGGTATGTAACAAGATACAGGATGGTAGCCATTTTTCACCTAAAATCCAATACAAAACAAAAGGAGAAGGAAGATACTTGTATGTCACCGCAAAGAATATAAAGGAAAACGGTATAGACCTTTATGATGTTACATACGTAGACCCTTCTTTTCATAAGTCAATTTACAAACGGTGTAATCCTGAAAAAGGAGATGTGCTTTTAATTAAAGATGGCGTAAAAACCGGAATAGCAACAATAAATCATTTAGATCAGCAATTTAGCTTACTTTCAAGTGTGGCATTGTTTAAAGTGAATAAGACTGTATTAAATTCGATGTATCTAAAGTGGTTTTTTAATAGCCCTGTCGGGTTTAAAACCATAACTGGGCAAATGACCGGAACTGCAATAAGGCGTATAATTCTGGAAAGAATCCGACTGGCTCATATCCCCATAGCGTCTTTGCTGGAGCAACACAAAATCGTTGAAGAAATTGAGCGCCGGCTCTCCGTAGCTTATGAGGTGGAAAGGGGGTTCGAGCGCGGACTCAAACAAGCAGAGCGATTACGCCAGAGCATATTGAAAAAGGCCTTTGAGGGGAAGTTGGTGCCGCAGTATCCAACAGATGAGCCAGCGAGTGTTTTACTTGAACGAATAAAGACGGAGAAGGCCAAGCGTGACGCAGATCAAAGGGTAAACAAGGGCAGAAAGAAGCAAGCCAATGTGGAAAAAATGAGGTTCATATAGAATGGGAAATCAATCGTCCACTATTGTTCAGAGGCTCTGGAACTATTGCAATGTCCTGCGAGATGATGGGGTAAGCTACGGCGACTATGTGGAGCAGCTGACCTACCTTTTGTTTTTAAAGATGGGTGATGAGCAGACAAAGCCGCCATTCAACAAGCCCTCAGCAATTCCTCAGGGGTTTGACTGGCAAAGCCTTCTTGACAAAGATGGTGATGCACTGGAGGTGCACTACCGCCATATTCTTGAGACTCTGGGCAAAGAAAAGGGGATGCTCGGAGTCATCTTCAGAAAATCACAGAACAAGATCCAAGACCCGGCGAAGCTCAAACGTCTGATTATGCTTATCAATGATGAAACCTGGGTCGGTTTGGATATTGATGTAAAGGGTGAGATTTACGAAGGGCTTCTGCAAAAGAATGCAGAGGATATAAAGAGCGGTGCGGGACAATATTTTACTCCGAGGCCGCTTATAAAGGCTATTATAGAAGTTATGCGACCTGAGCCGGGAATGACCATCTGCGATCCGGCTTGTGGTACTGGTGGGTTTTTTCTAGGATCGCATGATTACATATCCAGACATTATCAATTGGACAAAGACCAGAAGCGGTTTCTCAAGTTCAAAACATTTCAGGGAAAGGATATTGTTGATGGTGTTGTAAGGCTCTGCGTAATGAACCTTTATCTTCATGGTATCAGCGGGGATGGAAGCCCTATAGAGGTTGGAGATTCTCTTATTTCCGACCCGGGAGACCGCTTTAACATGGTGCTAACCAATCCTCCCTTTGGAAAGAAAAGCAGCATTACCATAGTAAATGGTGAAGGGAAGGCTGATAAAGAGTCGCTAATTTATGAACGGCCGGACTTCTGGGCAACTACTTCAAACAAGCAATTGAATTTCCTCCAGCATGTGAAGACACTTTTGGAAATAAGCGGCAAAGCTGCTATCGTTGTTCCGGATAATGTGCTCTTTGAGGGCGGTGCCGGTGAGACGGTTAGAAGAAAATTGCTTCACGAGTGCGATGTCCACACGCTTTTGAGGCTCCCCACAGGTGTATTTTACGCGCAGGGTGTAAAGGCAAATTTGCTCTTCTTCGACAGAAAACCCGCAAGCGAAAAACCTTGGACAGAGAAGCTCTGGATATATGATTTGAGAACCAATAAGCACTTTACGCTCAAAACAAATCCTTTACGCAATGAGGATCTTCAGGATTTCATCAGGTGTTATAATGCAGAAAACCGCTTCAAAAGACAGGAGACAGAGCGATTCAAAGCATTTATGTATAAGGAATTGATGCAGCGTGACAAGGTGAGTCTTGATATATTTTGGCTAAAAGATGAAAGCCTTGAGGATTCAGAAAATCTTCCATCGCCGGATATTCTTGCCCGCGAAATCGCTGAGAATCTTGAATCAGCTCTGGATCAGTTCACTAACATCTACCAAGAGCTAGAATCAGAATGAACTTCGTCCAATCGGCTAAGCAATGCAGAAAACCCGTGTCCAATTAGCGGTTTGGCACATTAATCCCAAGCTATAACGAAAAAAGGACATAAGAAATGAACTACAATCCAGAAGAACACCATCGCAGGCCATTCTGATTAAAGGAATAGATTATTCCAGGGCAGGCACAAGGCCTGCCCCTACGTTGAGGGGAAATTGTTGGTTCACTCAAGTTATTTTGTGTTCATAAAGAAGACACGATATGCGCATCAAGATGGCAGAATTTCTTTGCAGTACAGCGCGGCGTGCTGACTTTCCTCGCGACGCACTGCCACAGATTGCCTTTGCCGGCCGCTCGAACGTCGGCAAATCCAGTCTGCTCAATACGCTCGTCCGTCGGAAACAGCTCGCTCGCACCAGCGCCACACCGGGCCGCACGCGCCAGATCAATTTCTTCCTCATCAATCGCGCGGTCTACTTCGTTGATCTCCCCGGGTATGGCTATGCCAAGGTTTCCAAAGCAATGCGCCGACAGTGGGGCAAGCTCATCGAAGGCTATCTGCGCGACAATCCGGCACTCAAGGCTTTCATTCTGATCCTGGATGCACGGCGCCTACCTGAAAAAGAGGAGCTCGAGCTGGTGGCGTGGCTTGACCTTCACAACATTCCCTATTTTATCGTTTTGACTAAGACCGACAAGCTCTCACGCGGCGAGCTCGTGCGCCAGATACGCCGGATCACTGCTGCATTTCCAAGCGCTGAGGCGATTCCCTTCATTGCCTTCTCTGCCAGGACAGGCGAAGGTCGCGACGAGATTCTGAAAATGATTGAATCTCACCTCAAGAACGCGTAAGAATCATACCTAAGAGCTATCATTACAGAAATAGCCGTTGCTTTTCGTGCGGCGCGTTTATCCGCGGCCATGCAGAGCGCAGCTTTTACGCGCTCCAGGCGCGGTTACGCATTATGGTGTTCAGACAATGGATCCTGCCAGTCAGAAGCTGCTTGAGTTCGACAAGGTCAAGGCGATCGTAGCTAAGTACTGCATCTCGCCTCTCGGCCAGGAGAAGACGCACGCGCTGGAGCCGCTCACGGATATCGCCGAGCTCAGCAAGGCGTTTGAGTTCGTGCGCGAGCTCATGGCGCTTCAGGAGTCAGGCGACGAGCTGCCGCTGGATGAGCTGAAAGATTTGCGGCTGCTCTGGAAGCGCCTTGGGCCCCAAGATGCGAAGCTCGACGCAGCCGAGCTCCTCGCCGTCGCAACGTTTCTTCAGCTAATCGCACGTGTAAAATCGTTCTTAACCAAGCACCGGCACATCTGTCCGAACCTTTACGTCGTCTTCAACGCCATAACGCCCCTTAACGATGTCGAGCGTCTGCTTCGTTCGAAGATTAATGAGAAGGAGGAGGTGCGCGATAATGCCTCGCCCCTGCTTCACTCACTCCGCAGCGAGATTCATCACCTCGAAACTAGAATTCAGCATCAGCTAGAGCAAATGATTCTCACGCTCAGGGACTTGTACATTTTGCAGGACGACTATTACACGCTTCGCGGAGGCCGCTACGTGCTTCCCGTCCGCGCAGGGAGTAAAGGCAAGATGCGCGGTATCGTGCATGGCGCCTCGCAGACCGGCGAGACGATTTTCATCGAGCCGTTCGAAATGGTTGACGTGGTAAACGAGATTGCAGACCTGCGCCTTCAGGAACAGGAAGAGGTACGCAAGATTCTAATTGCCCTTAGCAATGCCGTGCGCGCCGAGCTTGGCCCAATTGAGCTGAACACAGCACTCATAGCGGAGCTGGATTTCTTGAATGCCAAGTCGCGCTTTGCTAAGGCACACGAGCTCAGCATTCCAGGGCTTTCGCTCACGGAGCCGCTGGCGCTGGTCAAGGCGCATCACCCTCTCCTCTACCTAGGTGCGCGCCAGCAATCTGTCCCTCTTGATCTTGGCCTTGAACGCAATAATCGCGTGCTAGTGATTTCTGGGCCAAATGCTGGCGGCAAGACTACGGCACTCAAAACGCTCGGCCTTCAGGCTCTAATGACGCAATGCGGGCTTCCCGTGCCTGCTTCGGCCGATTCCGTGTTTCCGATTTTCTCAAATATCTTCGCTGATATTGGTGACGAGCAGGACGTCACGCAGGGCATCAGTACTTTCTCCTCGCATATTCACAACATTGCACGCATTCTCGGGCAGGTTGATCAGGAGAGCCTCGTGCTGCTGGATGAGCTTGGCACTGCTACGGATCCGACAGAAGGCGGCGCACTGGCTGTGGCAGTTCTAGAAGAGAGCAGCAGCCGAGCTGCGCTCACGCTAGCGACATCGCACCTGTCAGTACTGAAACAATGGGCGCATAGCTTTCCCGCTGCCCGCAATGCATCGTTTCGCCTCGATGAAATGACCAAGCGCCCTTCTTTTGTTCTCTCCATGGATGTGCCGGGAGTGAGCGAAGCTCTTATCATCGCCTCCAGTGTCGGCTTGCCACCGGAAGTTATTGAGCGTGCAACGGCCATGCTTCCTGCTGGCGAGCAGCAGCTCACTGAGCTCATCATAGCGCTTCAGGAAAAGGAACAGGAGCTTGCGCGTCTGGTGAGCGAAGCGGATCGCATGAAAGAGGCGCAGACGACCGAGTATGAGCACTATAAGGCCTTACGTGACCAGGTGCAGCAGGAGAGGCGCGGAATGCGACAGCGCTTGCTTGACGAGAAGGAGCACTTGCTGGCAGAGGCGAAGGCTCTGATTGAATCGAAAATTGCCAATCTTCCCTCACGCGAATCCATTGTCCAGGCCAGGGAGGAACTGAGCGGAATGATTCGTGAGGTCGAGGCCGAACGCCGCACGCTCGAGCAATCCGCTTCCGCAGAGCTGCTCGAATCCCTCGGCGAAGGCAACTGGGTTTATATTCCCGACATGAATGATCACGGCGTGGTAAAACGCGTGGATCGAGAGAAGGGAATCGCTTCGGTGCAGCTTAAAAATGTTGAGGTCGAGCTGCCACTTGGAAAACTGCGCCTGCTCTCAGACGCCGAGCGCCACCAGCTCGAGGCAATCCCTGCGACAGGAATCCATTATACTCCTAAACCAGACCTGCCCTACGAGCTCGATCTGCATGGCCTGCGCGTGGAGGATGCGCTGGAGCGTGTGGACAAATACCTCGACGATGCAGCGCTGAGCCAGCGCGGCTTTGCCAAGCTCCTGCACGGCTATGGTACAGGCGCGCTGCGCCAGGCGCTTCACGAGTTTCTCGCCTCGCATTGTCACGTCAAATCCTTCCGCCTGGGTACAGTAGAAGAAGGCGGCGAAGCGGTAACTATCGTTGACCTTCACTAGGGAATTGACGCTAAACAGCCGCTTAAAGGATTGTTTACGTTTGAACATCTGCCAGCGATTCAGTGGTGATTCAGAAATGTAAGGGCGTATTGCAATACGCCCCTACGAAAGATATTTTTGTTCCTATGTCTCCCAAGAGTAGCAATGCCTTTTCCCAGCGTAGGGGCCTTGTGCCAGGTTGAGACAAAATGATTATGACCCAAACGGGTGTGACAACGATTTCTCCCCACGTAGGGGCAGGCCTTGTGCCTGCCCTTGTATTCTTCTTCGTGATCTTCGTGGTAATTAGTTTAAATTAACCTTCTACCACGAAGCGCACGAAGGGCACGAAGATATAGGTGGAAAACCCGCCGCGGCGTGTCCCACTACAAAAACAGTGTTTATCTGTGTTCACCTGTGGTTACAAAATAATCGAAACCGCAGATGAACACAGATGAACGCAGATAAATACATATGGCCTTGTGCCTGCCCTTGTATTTTTCTTCGTGATCTTCGTGGTAATTAGTTTAAATTAACCTTCTACCACGAAGCGCACGAAGGGCACGAAGATATAGGTGGAAAACCCGCCGCGGCGTGTCCCACTACAAAAACAGTGTTTATCTGTGTTCACCTGTGGTTACAAAATAATCGAAACCGCAGATGAACACAGATGAACGCAGATAAATACATATGGCCTTGTGCCTGCCCTTGTATTCTTCTTCGTGATCTTCGTGGTAATTAGTTTAAATTAACCTTCTACCACGAAGCGCACGGAAAAATAGGGTACAGTCCATGCGCTCGTTCCTCGCTTGGGACAGTCCCCAATTTTTCTCTCCCTCATTTCAAATGTGGCGAAGCACTAGATCGTAGGGGCAGGTTTGAAACCTGCCCCTACATCATTCTCTTGCGATAGAACCTATTGCGACCCACAGATACGGTTATCTGCGGGCAATTGCGCACTCAAGTCAAGTTAGAAATCGGCAGCGATGAATTTGCCTTTTAAAACTTTTCCCTTGAATCCGATTTGAGAACCTGCAAGGTATTGAATCTACTTGCGAGCGGAGACGGCTGGATGACAGGCGAAGAGATACGAAAGCGCTTTGTGGAGTTTTTTGTAGAACGCGGGCATACGCACGTCTCAGCTGCCCCGCTGGTTCCTCCCGACGATCCCACTCTGCTCTTCACCAGCGCAGGTATGGTGCAGTTCAAGCCGCTCTGGTCGGGTGCTGTGGAGCTTCCGTACCGTCGGGCAACCACAGTGCAGAAATGCCTGCGCACGGGTGATCTCGAGAACGTTGGCTCGACACTTCGCCATCTGACGTTTTTCGAGATGCTCGGCAATTTCTCCTTCGGCGATTACTTTAAACGCGAAGCTATTGTGTGGGCATGGGAGTTCACCACGGCGATATTGGGCATTCCGAAAGAGCGCCTGTACGCGTCGGTCTTCCGCGAAGATGACGAGGCGTACGAGATCTGGCGCGACGAGATCGGTCTGAGCGGGGAGCGCATCGTGCGCCTGGGTGAAGAGGATAATTTCTGGGGACCTGCGGGCGATACTGGCGCTTGCGGTCCGTGTAGCGAAATCTACTTTGACATGGGGGCAGCCTACGGATGTGGCAAGCCTACGTGTCAGGTCGGCTGCGACTGCGAGCGCTATCTGGAGTTCTGGAACCTTGTGTTCCCACAGTTCGATCAGCAGAAGGACGGCTCGCGTCTACCGCTTAAAAATCGCGGTATTGATACGGGCCTGGGCATGGAGCGCGTTGCCTGTATTATGCAGAAGACCTCCAGTCTGTTCGAGACAGACCTGCTGTATCCCATTGTGCAGGCTGCAGCTGATGCGATAGGCGTGCGCTATACAGACTCGCACGAAAGCCGGATGTCGCTCAACGTCATTGCCGACCATGTGCGTGCCCTGACATTCGTGCTGAGCGAAGGCGTGGTGCCATCGAACGAAGGTCGAGGCTACGTCATGCGCCGCATCCTGCGCCGTGCGGCTCGTCATGGCAAAAAAATTGGCATGGATAAACCTTTCCTTTTTCGCCTCGTGGATACAGCGATTGATACGATGGGTAGCGCGTATCCCGAAATCACCGAGCATCCCCAGCAAGTACGCAAAGTAGTACAAATAGAAGAAGAGCGGTTTCATCGCACGCTCACGCAAGGGATCGAGCTGCTTGATGCGATGATCAGCGACCTGCAGGGGAAGCATGAAACTGTTATTCCGGGCGAAGAGGCGTTCAAGTTATTTGATACCTATGGATTTCCGCCCGATCTGACGTGTGAGATCGCCAGCGAAAAGGGCTTGCGCGTTGATGAAGAGGGATTTCAGGCGTGCCTCACAGAGCAGCGTGAGCGCGCACGTGCTGCGTGGAAGGGTGCAGCGCTCGAAGCCGAAGCTGAACTCACAGATGATCTTTTTGCCCAGCACGGCGCAACTCTGTTTCTCGGCTATGAATCGCTCTCCGCCAGCTCGATAATTCTCGGCATTCTGAAAGAGGGTAAGCGGGTCAACAGCATCCAGGCAGGCGAGGAGACACTCCTTGTTCTGAAAGAAACGCCGTTTTACGCAGAAGCAGGTGGACAGGTCGGTGATACCGGATTGATAACAGCAGGGCATGCGCGCTTCGAAGTGCTGGATACTCAGAAAACACCCAAAGGGATCTATCTCCACATAGGAAAGGTTATTGAGGGAGCATTTCGCGTTGGTGATGCGGTTGAAGCAGCTGTAGACGAATCTCAGCGCCTCGCGACCATGCGTAACCATACCGCCACTCATCTGCTGCAAGGCGCACTCAAACGCATTATCGGCAAACACATCACTCAATCTGGTTCTAATGTCTCCCCAGAGTCGCTTCGCTTCGACTTTACACACCTTGAGTCTCTGACGCCCGAGCAGATCCACGCCGTCGAGGCGATGGTAAACGAGCGGGTCATGATGAACCGGCCAGTAACAGCGCGCACTCTGCCACTTCAGGAGGCCAGGCGCATTGGCGCTATTGCGCCGTTCGGTGAAAAATACGGCGAGACCGTGCGGGTAGTTGAGGTTAAAAACTTCAGTCGTGAATTCTGCGGCGGCACACATCTGAGCGCCACAGGCCAGATCGGCTCGTTCGTCATTCTGAGTGAGTCATCCATTGCCTCGGGCATCCGCCGCATCGAAGCACTCACTGGCACCGCAGCGTTTGAGTACCTTTCGCGCCAGCGCGATCTTCTCACTCGCATGAGCCAGACCCTTTCTGCAGGCAGAGATGAGCTTGGTGAACGCGTGGAGCAGCTCATGGTGGAAGCTAAACAGCTTCGGCGGGAAGTGCAGCAGCTGCGTCAGGAAAAATCGCACGCTGGGATTGACGAGATTCTGCGCACCGCACAAACTATTGAAGGGGTGAAAATCCTTACCCACACCGTGGACAACCTTGAGGCGAATGAGCTGCGCAACCTGATTGACCTCTTGAGGGCGCGCGAGCCGCACGCTGTGATTGGCGTAGGTTCGAGCAAAGGAGGCAAAGCCACGCTCATTTGCGCAGTGCCCCGAGAGTTGGCCAAACGGATTCCTGCCAATAAAATTGTTAAAACAATTGCGCCGATTATCTCTGGTGGTGGTGGCGGCCGTGCCGAGATGGCACAGGCTGGTGGAAAAAATCCGGATAAGCTCGCCGAGGCGCTGCGCCAGATTGCTCCTACTGTTGCTTCGCTCTTAAGAAAGAAAACATAGGCTCCGGCTCAGTCTGCAGGATCGAAATCGCCAAGCGGATATTGACGACCACTGAACTGGAGCGCCGTCACAATCCTAAACTCCAGTACACTGATCGATTCGAGTTCATTGCAAATGTTGCTAGAGTATCATGCCCTTGGGAGAAGATAGTATGCCACATCCATTGGAACTCTTGAGACCAAAGTCTCTAAAGCGGCTTAGCGAACATTTGCAAAGCCTGATCAGTGGGCGTCTGTGGCTAAAGATTCTAATCGGCATGGCACTTGGCATAGGGATAGGAACGGTGCTGGGGCCGTCAGTAGGTTTGGTGCCACCGAAAACCGCCAACCTCATTGGCAACTGGTTGGCAGTTCCCGGGCAGCTATTTTTAGCCTTAATCCAGATGATTGTTATTCCCCTTGTCTTCGCCTCCGTGATCTTAGGTATTACTGCGAGCGAAGATATGGAGCAACTCAAGAAATTGGGCCTGCGAATCGGCATATATTTCGTAATGACGACCTCAGTGGCTATCACAATTGGCATTTGCGTTGCACTGCTAATCAAACCCGGTCAGTTCATAGAAAGCGAATTAGTGAGAAAAACGATAGAAAAAGGAGTGGCAATAGAAGAACCAGAGGCGGTCAGCACCCCAACCCTTGAAGAATTACCAGAAAAAATAGTTACCCTTCTTCCTACGAACCCGCTGAGTGCAATGGTACGAGGGCAGATGCTCCAGATAGTGCTGTTTGCCATCATCTTTGGTCTGGCACTGGTCACGCTGGCTCCTAAGCAGGCTCGACCTTTACTGAATCTTCTCAGCTCGTTGCAGGAAGTCTGCATGACAGTGGTAAAGTGGGCAATGCTCTTGGCACCGCTTGCGGTGTTCGGATTGCTGGCACAGATAACCACCAAGATCGGCCTTGAGGTACTGTTTGGTATGGGCATTTACGTGGGTACGGTACTGTTGGGCTTGTTCATACTTTTGTGCCTGTATCTTTTGATCGTGTCGTTTATTTCTCGACGCTCGCCCTGGCAATTCCTGAGCGCGGTGCGAGATGTCCAACTTCTGGCCTTCTCGACTTCGAGTTCTGCCGCAGTAATGCCGGTGTCAATCAAGACCGCTGAAGAGAAACTGGGCGTAAGATCGTCAATCTCGCAGTTTCTGATACCTCTGGGCGCGACTATTAATATGGACGGAACAGCGCTTTACCAGGGCGTGGCCACAATCTTCCTGGCACAGGTCTTCGGCGTAGACCTTGGCGTTAGTGGACTGTTGTTGGTCATTGTAACAGCAGTAGGCGCTTCCATTGGCTCGCCCGGGACACCTGGCGTTGGCATTGTCATACTGGCAACAGTACTCGACAGCGTCGGGATTCCTCTGAGCGGCATTGCACTGATCATTGGCGTTGACCGCATTCTTGATATGAGTCGTACCGCAGTGAACGTCACCGGCGACCTTACCGCATGCACGGTAATGGACCGCTGGGTCGGCGGCAAAGATACCGCAGAGCTATCTCCCACGCAATAGTACCGAGCAGGCGCCTTTGTCATCGATCTTAGCCAAACAACGAAAGGCATTTAATGGGACCACGGTTTAAAAACGTTTTCCCCACCGGCCAAACCAGTCGGAGATCTTTTCAACCTGGAAAGCCAGCGTATAGCCGTCAACAAGTTCGGCTTTAGGATTATCAATGTGGGCTGCATCCGCCAGGTGGGTGTGTTTGTAAGTCAATCGTATTTCTATAGGCGAGCTGAGTATAAAAGGCTTAATCTGGTCTTTGAGGCCGAGCGCGTTACGGGCTGCTTGCTTGAGAACTTTCGCCGATTCTTCAGGCGAAAGGCACAATCCGCGGTGGCGCCCTAAACCGGTTTTCACCTGCGCTGTTTCGATACGGCCCAATAATTCGCGGGCTTCCGCGCAGACCTTATCATCACCAGCGACCAACAGTACAGGCACGCCATGTTCACCCGCGATAGCCGCGCAGAATCCGGGTTCGCCCTTATCGGTCTCTCGCTTCTCCTGGAGCACTAGCAGGGAAGCTCGGCGTAACCTTCCAGGATTTATCTGCCTCACAAAGCAGCAAAGGGTGATCGGTTCAGCGTAAATTTTGCACTGTACCCATCCGCCAAAGAAATGACCGAAAACCGGACTTAAATTTCGCATCGGGTTTTTAAATGAGAGAATTCGATGGTGACCCGCCGCGGCGGGTCTCCCTCGCGCTCGCCTCCCAAAGTTTTCCGTGCAATTGGATCCGGGCATTCCTTTTGCAAAAACTCTAAGTCTAACGATTTGAGTGAGATAGGAGAGCAATGAATATATGCACATTTTTCTGCACTTCTTTCTTGACATCCGCTCTCTATGTGCAGTATATTCTGCACATTCTTAGCAGTAGGAGTACTCGATCATGGCTAAATTCACTGATGGCGAGCTCGAAGTTATGCGCATTCTTTGGAAACACGGCGCGCTGAAGCCTGCTGAGATCCAGGAGAAATTCCCGCGGTCGATTAAGAATTCCGCCCTTCGTTCGTATCTCACCATCCTACTCGAAAAAGGTCACGTCGTACGGTCGCTCAAAAGGAAGGCGTACTACTACAAGGCAAAAACAAAAGAGGAGACCGCATTCAGGTCGATGTTCCGCAAAATGGTGGATGCTTTTTGCAACGGCTCTACAAAGGTTCTCATTGCGAATCTCATCAAGTCCGAAAAGCTCTCGGAACAGGAGCTGCTGGAGCTTAAACGTCTGGCGTACGAAGAATCGGAGTCTGAAAAGCAGGACTTAAAAAAGAAAGGAAAGGGATCATGAATGCCATAGTCACGGTCAAGATGTGGCTTTCTGCGTTGCCCGATTTCCCTCTCTGGGCAATGCTAGTCATCAAAGCCACGGTGATTCTTGCCATCGGGTGGATTATTTCTTTTATTTTACGAAGGGCCAATCCGCGGTGGCGCGTCATGCTCTGGCGGGCAGTGGCAATTGCTCTGGCTATGCTGCCCCTGGTAAGTTTCTTAATGCCTGCAATCGAGGTGCGGATCAGTCGACTTAAGACGGACGTCGAGACAGCGCCGGTCCTCTCCAGCAGCGCATACGAAGAAACCGGACCGAATGTCTTTATCCCTTCTGGTCCACGGATTATTGAAGATGCAGATGTAACAATAACCCGGCGAGATGCGGTGCTTGCCGAGTCGGCGATCCATCAACTTGCCTCTCGGCTCTGGGACTCTGCAAAGCAGCTGGTTCTGCCTACTCTGTGGCTCATGGTTGTGCTGGCATTGTGTTTGCGGCTCTGGGTGGGCCACCGTCGTGTCAGGGGGTATGTCCGAAATGCCCGGCCTACTCCTGAACCTGTTTTAGAAGCCTACCGCGCTGCCGCGCAAAGCCTGAACTATAACCGCCATGTTGAGATTGGCATGACATCCGGGGTCTCCAATCCGTTTCTCACTGGCATCTTTCGTCCAGTGCTCCTTCTGCCGGAGAAAATGTGTGACGCCTCATATCGTGCAGAATGCCCAGGAATTTTTGCCCACGAACTTACCCATCTGCGTTCGAACGATCTGTTTTGGGGCTACGTACTTCATCTTGTTGCAATCGTGCTGTGGTTTCATCCGCTGGTGTGGAGGGTGCGTGAGGCACACGCCTCGGCATGCGAAGAGGTGTGCGATGCCGTATCAGCGGATTACGTTGGTGATGCTCGTGTCTATTCGCGCACGCTTGTGCGTGTGGCGGCTGAGCTGGTGCCAGCTGCGCCAACAGTGGGAGGCATCCCCATGGCTCGCACGTCGGAAATCAGCGGGCGGCTGCGAATTCTCAGGCGCGGGATAAAGGCTGTGGCCTTAGCACGTCGCTGGGTCATCCTGGCGGGCATAGCAGGTTGTTCCATCCTGATAGGATTGGGCGGCTTGAAACTGGTCTATGCTGAGAAAAAAGAAGAGGTAGAACAAAAGATAAACTATAAGGAAAAGCAGTCGGCAGTTGAAGAGACTCTGGCGAAGTTCAGGACAGCACTTCTTTCATTTCGCATTGATCACAACAGGTATCCGGAATACCTTGCACAGCTTACAACGCCTCTTGCCTATTTGAATTCCGTTCCATCAGATCCTTTTGCCCCTGAAAACGACTATCAATATAGCGTTAATGAAGAAGGGCGTACATGTAAGGTCTATAGCATAGGGATGGATTTGCAAGATGATGGAGGCGACCCTGCAGCCGATCTGGTCTTGTCGGTCGACGAGACTACCCGGCTTGCTTTGCCGAAAATCAGCCAGGAAGAAAACAAGCGTCGTTGGGAAGCAAGTGGGCGCCAAGGTGGTCCGCTAAAGGCTCTTGAAGAGGCGAAGAAATACATCGAGACTGCGAAAGAGAGACTTTCAATTCCTCCGGAAGATGAAGTCTTGCGGCGCCTTGACGAGAAACAATTCTTCCGCGGTTGGAGACGATTGTATTCTTCGTTCTTGCGGGAACTTAGAGATGGATCATTAGGGGCATGGGATTCTGCAATCATAGGAAAGAATATCTTTTTTGATGAGAGTATCGACGATTTTCCGGTTCGTGGAGTGCAATTCCTTTACAACGACACCGAGCAAAATATTCGTGATTTTCTGGATGCGTTTGGGTTTGAAGGGAGATACTTTGAAGTAAGCGTTCCGGTGTACTGGATACCCATGGAGGCCGCGCATCATCTTACCAAAATGCCCGGGCCGGCATTCTCGCAGGGTCTTGTTCACGTCCGGGCTATGATTTATCAAATCAGGAACAGCGTTGACTTTGAAATCATGGCTGATGAGGCGCTCCATGATTACTCGCTGCCCGAAACGCCGTACATTCACGGTGGCAATGATCGCTACTCATTTGACTACAAGTCATATTCAAGAGACGAACTGATCGATGAGCTGGAAAAGAGGTGGGGAATTTCTTTCACGGTCAAAGAGGCGCCGGCAAAGTATCTTTACGTATACGATCCTCGCGTGACCAGCGAAGATGAAGTCGCAAAGAAAATTGATCTATTGAGTCAAAAAATTAAAGAATATCCTGAGTTTCCTTACCAATCATACCTACTGTCTATGCAAAAGGAAATATCTTCCTATGATGATGAGGGTACAAAAGAGATCAGGCCAAAAGGCGAGACGAATCCATTTGGATTAGACGCCCGGCCGCCAGAGCGAGTGGTTCATTTCCCTGCGCAGAGCTCTGTAGGCAAGCTGTTCGTGCGAAATTGGGATATGTCAGGCGGGTGGGAACATCTTGGAGATGCTCAGGGCAACGTGATGGTTCCAGCAGGGAAGGCTCTGATGCTTATCGTCAGTGCAGACACTTCAGACAAGCCGAAAGATCTGCCGTTCCTCTCGGCCCTGGGCCCGGACGACCTCTATATGCTGGATCTCAGTTGTGTACAGGCCTCTGATGAATGCCTGGCGCGGGTAAAGCATCTGACGTCGCTAAGAAGGCTCAGGGTTGATAGCCAGCATGTCACTGATAAGGGGCTTCTGCAGCTGAGGGGATTGAAAGCGCTGTTTCTCTTAAATGTGCACAGTCCAAAAATTACTCGGCGTGGAATTGAGGAATTAACTCAGGCACTTCCCCGCACCACTATTTTGCACAAAAAATTGGACTAGTCTCTTATGCGCATACCTGCGCAGAACCATCGCCAGATTTTTGGCTTTTGTTACAAGGATTCTCTGCTACCTTTTTCCCATCAGATTATGAGCGAAGACCAGCGAGAATGAATTCGCTTAATCGGTATTGCGAGGCGGGTCACCCCTCGCGCTCTCTTCCGAAACCTTTCCATGCGAGCGATTTTATCCGCCCAGACGGATAAAATCGATTAGCATTATAGTTGCACCTTGGTGTTATCTGTCATTCTGAACGGAGCGAAGAATCTTAAAAACAAGGCCTTCGGAAAGACGAGATAATTTTCCGCCATAGTGTATTCAGGATACCATGCGGGAATACTTTCTAAGCGGCCATATGTTAAAGGTAAAGGTGGGCTAGTAGCCTTCGACTTCGAGACTGACCTTGCCTTTGAATACACGGTAGACATAAGCGGAATAGGCAATCACAACTGGCATACCGATAAGAGCAATGATTAGCATAACTTTCAAAGTTAACTCACTCGAGGAGGCATTATAAATGGTGAGACTGAGAGCAGGGCCATTGCTTGCCTTGACCAGATTGGGATAGTGAATGGCACCCACAATCGCCCAAAGCCCTAGAAAAGCCAGAGAAGACATATAAAACGCCCGTGTATCCTTACCTCTTGCTACGGCTATTTTAAGCATTACCAGGGCAACTAATACTACAATACAGGCCAGCCAGGCAGATGAACTTTTTAGAGCTCCAGGGAGGTAGAGAGCGGTGAAGATACATGAGACCATCAGCAGCACTATAAACAAAACCCAGAGCACCCTTATGATTTGCCTTGCCCTTTCCTTGATGTCTCCATCGCATCTCATAGCTGCATAGGATGCACCCTGCAAGAGAATGGCAACCAGACCGAATACTCCGATCACCAGAGGATATGGACGAAGCAACGTAAAGAAACTACCGGTAAAATCCATTTTGTCGTTTAGCGGAACTCCTACTATTACATTGCCCAGAGCTACACCATAGAGAAGAGCGGGAAGGAAACTGCCGATGATAAATGCCCATTCCCAGAGCTGGCGGCGCTTTTCATCATGAACCCAGAACTCAATAGAAACTGCGCGGAAAATAAGAGCGAAGAGCACCAGCATCAAAGCCAAGTAGAAACCACTGAACACTGTCGCATAGACGTGGGGAAACGCAGCAAAAAGTGCAGCTCCACCAGTTACTAACCACACCTCATTGCCATCCCAGAAAGGCCCTATGGCGCGGAAAAGAGCCCTTCTCTCTTCCTGTTTCTTAGCGAGGGACCGCATAAGAACGCCGATTCCCAAATCAAATCCATCGAGTATAGAATAACCGACCAGAAGCCCACCGATGATTAAAAACCATATGGTGCGCAG
>CAYVXD010000064.1:0-21326 GCA_964454265.1 uncultured Candidatus Sumerlaeota bacterium
CCTTCACTCATATCCACCATCCGTGCCTCGATCATAACCTGCTTTTCCGGGATATCGAGCTTGCTAACAAGATCCTCGAGGATTGCTACATTGGGCGGCGTATCAGTAATAATGAGTGCGTTAGTGCCATCGTCGGACTGAATCTGCCCGTCTTCGGTAAGAAACGGCTCCAGAGTTTCTTTTACGCCACTGGCCCGAACCCAATTAACGGGCCGATGAACGGTTTTGAGCTCAATCTCCTTCTTCCGGACTTCCTTGCGCGGAACGACCCGCACAATGTTGCCTGGCTCGATAACGAACGAGAGACCGTTCGTCTTGAGTATGCTGTCAAGGGCTGCACCAAGTGGGACATCTTCGAGGTGCACGGTCACGGTCCCTTTTACGTCCTTTTGCGACATAATAATATTAAGCCCGGTTTTTCGCGAAATGATGCGCAATACATTCTGGAGATCAGCATCCTTGAAGCTCAAGGTAACGGTTTGTGCGAAGATCGCCTGCTTAAGCAGCTCCGCCTCCGCGGTTTCGGCTGTGATTTCTTCCGCCGCGGTTGTTGGAGGCACGTAGGGCTTAAACTCCGCGACCTGCCCGGGTTCCGCGGGGGCAGGTGCAGGCACAGCCTCTTCGCTTGGTGGTGCAGGCACGACCTCTACTATTGGCAGCGCAGGTGGCGCTTCTACTTCTACCATTGGCGGTGCAGGTGGCGCTTCGGCTGGCGCTGCTGTGGGTGCGGCAGGTGGTGAGGTTACCTCGACTTTCTCACCTGGCGCAATCTCTTCCTTTGGTTTCTCAGCTTCTCCATTACCTTTCTTCTTGGCCCCTGCTACCCTTTCGTCTGCTGACATCGCCATCTCGGGAATCAGAGATTGGTCAATATCGGCAATAGCAAGTGGGTGAATAGCTGGATCAATAAGCACCGACTCGACCCCATCAACAAACGCCATCACCCTCTCTAGGTGGAGTGCTGAAACACACGTGCCGGGCGGTTCTACCAATGGTTGCCTTAGTTCCGTGGCATCACTTGGGTTGATCAGGGCGATCAATGGTAACACGAGCATGACACCGATCCATACTTCCAGGCCTACGGTTTTTCCTTTCATTGTCTCTCGTTCTCCTTTCGCCGCAGTAATGTGCTATCGTGCTTCAACCACAACAGGGAACTTCCTACCGTGATACTGATAAACCACTTCCTTCTCCTTGATTTCACCCACAACCACCTCATCATAATCGGGCACTTTATCGCCAACTTGCAATATTGCATCACCGACCAGTACGACCGACTGCGTCGGATCTTGCTGATCAACAATTACTCCCGAAGTATTAGAAACAACCCATGAGGGGAGTACCAGCTGAGGTCTCCGTACTCCTTCAGGGCCGTAGCCCTCAGCAAGCATCTTCTTCACTCGGTTGAGCTCAGTCCTGGCCTCCTTGATATGGCGAGATCCCGGATACTCTTTCAAGACCTCTTCCAGATATTTGTTAGCCTCTTGCAGACGCCCTTCTTTGATCTTCTCTTGCGCCATCTCAATCAGTTCGCGCACTATCACTTCGCGGCGCACCCATGGAATAATCATCGGATCCGGCAGTTCGCCAGGGTCATAAACAAACTTGGGCTCCTCACCGAGTAATTTCCGAACATCCTCCTTCGTCCTGAAGAGCGTTTCAGGCATTTCCGGTTCCTCGCTCTCCTTACCCAGATCCTCCGTTCTTGTCACCGCTCTCGTAGGAGAAGCGTTTATGTCTTGCACCAGCACTATTTCTTCCACCACCACGGTAGTGCCCTTCTCTTGCGCGCTTGCTCCCATTGCCAGCCCCAACATTAAAACCAACGCTACACCAAATATCTCAGCAGTCTGGATTCTCATATCTCTGCTCCTCGTATTGGAAAGTGACGACGTGCCTTTTTCCCTCTCCTCATTGTCCTCCGCGACTTGAAAATGCGCCTGTGGCGTGTCACTCATCCAGGCGGCGGACATCTGCATACCACCGCGTTTGCCTGCTATTGCGGGTTAAACATAAAGGTAGATATACGCAGCGACACCGGGTGAATGCTTGGCCGTTTATCATTATTCGACACACGAAAGCTATTAACCCGCATGAAGCGGTTCGGATTTTCCTCGATAAGATTCAAGTACTGGCCAAACTCGTGATACCGACTGCTGCACTCAATATCGTATGGGATCGCAGTATAGAGCGTATATTCCCCGTATGCTTGTGGTGTGATGGTTTGATTCTTCACCCCTGTGATACGCAAGATCTCAATCAATTCGTTGAGAAAACCAGGGGCATCAGGTCTGCTGGGCAGGCGACGTGCAGCATCGAGCACCGCCTTCTCCATAGCCCTGATCATATGCTCCTGATCCTTGAGCGCCAGCATGGTACGATAGTCTTCCTTCAACGTCTTGATCTCAGCTTGCAGTTCCTCGACCTTGTTGCTATCCACCTTGATCTTCGGCTTCACAATGGTGACATAGTAATAGGCAATACCTGCGCCAATAAGGAGGGCAATGAACACGCCAACCTGGAGCGTTTTTTTATCCTTATCCGTAAAGGTCATGATACGATCCCCTTTCTGGAAGCAATCCGCTTAATACCTACGTCCATTTTCAGCTCAATGAGGCAGTCTATTGCTCCACCGCATTGCCCAGGAGCTCAGCGTCTAATTAGAACTTAGTGGTCGTGAGGTTATGACGAAAATAAACTGACTCACCTCAATTCCTTGGACTACTACGGTCGGAATATTCACAATTTTGACGAACTCGTCAAAATTTTCCATAAAGCGCCGGGTTTCTCCACTCGCCGTCCGATAGGAATATTGCTGTAGAGCGTTTAAAAAATCCAAGACAAGCTGCAACCGCCTTTCGCTATTTTCAGCAAACGTAATACCGGTAATTCTTAAGGACTGTTTAATGACCGGCTTCTTCACCACCGAAGGGGCAGTGCCCTTCTTGCCTGCCTTTTCCCATTCGGCACGACGCTGCTGTGATTCGAGGGTCTCAACGTTCTGGACGCTCTCCGTCATGAGGAGATCGGTGATATAGACATTGGGTGGAATTAGATCGGCCAGCATGTTGAGTTTTTCAGACCACAAGAGCCGATTGGTGGGATTCAGAGAATTAAGGATTTCAATTTGATTCGCAACCAGCATTTTGATATCTTTGAGGGCCTGGTATTCACCCTCTAGACCGTCAATTTTCCCTTTCACCTCGTCGCTCTCGCTAATCGCTGTCTTGAGTGCCTTATCGCTGGCAGCCTTGGCCCGATGCACGAGCAGGCCTTCACAGACCACCACGACGAAGAGCCCAATTACCACGAGCGTAACAATAAAAGAGGGTTTGGGTGCCGCAATCTTCTCTCTGCGCTTCTTGCCGGCCAACTCCGCAGGAACAAGATTTATCTTGATCATCTACTCAACCACCTTTCTCAAGGCAAGTCCAATGCCAACTCCGAGCATCTGCTTGGCCTTGATCAACGCGTCACTGTCAATATCTTTTCCAACAACGCTGATGCGCCGCAACGGGTCGATAATCTCTACAGGAAGATTCAACTCGTGCCCAAAAAACTTATCAATGTTACGCAGTTTCGACGTTCCGCCACCGAGCACGATCTTCTGGACAACCCTCCCATTGGCTTGGTTCTCAAAAAACTGTATTGAGCGCCGTATCTCGCTTACTAAATTGGTTAATGAGTTCTTAACCACCTTTGCGGCAATGGCTTCCTGAGAATCCTCTCCCAGCTCTTCGCCGGTGATCTTCTCTACTGTTCCCCGAATTGTATCGAGCAGGCCGGATTCCGACGGGCCCTCGGCTTCAGCTTCCTCGCTCGGAACGGGTGCGCCTTCGGCAATCTTCATCTCCTCAGCCTGCGCGAAGCTAATGCCGAGCCGCGACTGAATCGAGGTAGTAATGGTGTCTCCAGCAATAGAAATGTCGCGAGAGAAGCGGGAAATCCCACCAATATAGATGTTAATACTCGTGACCTCTGCACCGATATTAATCAGCGCAATGACGTCTGTGGGGTTTGGTTGGTAATTGACTTCAAAACAATTCAGGAAGGCAAATGAGTCAACATCAATGATTAGGGGAGTAAGTCCGACAGCCCGGACTAGATCAATGTGTTCACTGACGAGTTCCTTTTTCGCAGAGACGAGGAGGACATCTACCTTGCCCCCATCGCCTGCCTTGCCCAATATAACCGAGTCAATATTGACCTCGTCAATGTGAAAGGGGATATATTCTTCAGCTTCCCATTTGAGGGCGTTTTTCAGCTCATCCTCCGGCATATCTGGCAATTGGATATACCGGACGATTATAGACTCACCGCTGACTGCGGTAATTGCTTGCTTTGCACTAATATTTGCGCTCTGAAGCGCCTTGTGGACAGCGGCAATTTTCAGCTCTCGGACGCTTTCCGCTGCCGCCTTTTTATCCCCGCCGGGATAAATCTCCGCAATCCCAAATTTCTCTAATTCTATCCCTTTTCCTGACCGCCTTAACTGAACCGCCTTAACAACACTGGAGCCAATATCCAATCCCACAGTCGCTTTCTGCCAGAGCACCATCTTCGCCACCCCGTTCTGCTACAGTTTTCTACTGCTTCTGTCATGTCTGCTATCTGCATCATCATCTGCTGTAAAAAGGCGAAAAAAAAGGATTTTTAACTCTACTTACCTAAAACAAAACGACCCTTACCCTAAGTGGCATTTCCTTTGCAAGCAAAAAATTATGCCTTGCACATATTTATGCAGCATTTATATACCTCATTTGGTGGGGTGTCTACCGGAAATTGTAGTATATTTATGCGGAAACCAATGATGAATCCCGCAGGCAGCCAACCATCTTAGTGCTCTGACACGCCTTTCCTTCTTTACTGCACCCACACAGAAGTTGACCCACCCTGCCAATTCTCTCACCCTTCTAACTCAATTGCCTGTACAATGGCAGAGTAAACGGCTTCGAGATCCGTCTTTCCGATGCCATTGATAAACCCCTTGTGGTCGCTGGTAATCGCCACACTGGAATAGTTGGGTTTTGTATCCACGCAGATCTTCTGGTAGCCGTGTTCCTTTAACCAGTCCACACAATCCGTCCACCGTGGAAGCCACACCACTTCATCGGGACTATATTGCCGGTCACTTTTGTCAAAGATAATGGCCTGATCACCTTTTCCCTGGATATCAAGTACGATGCAGACCTCTGATAAATCCTTGGTAAATAAATCCCCAATCTTGTAATCCCAGCGAAACCCGACCAGCTTCATCTGGTAAGCGATATCCAATGCCTCCTTGCCAATCCCCTTGATTTCCATTCAGTGTGTCTCCGGTCGTATGTTCTGCACAAAATCGCCTGCCTGTCTTCTCACAATCTCTTTCCCATCGGAGAAGCCCGGTTCTCGCTTACTTCCAATGAATTACCCATAGCCTATCCTGCGAGCGGATTGCAATAAAATTGCGCACTGCATAAAAGCATATCTACGCGAGTCAGTGTCAAAAATTATGCTGCGAATACCTCCTTACCCATGCAAAATAGATTGTTGTCGGTTAACCCAGTCGTTGTCAATATTTTCCGCTAACAGCTGATCTGGAACGCCTTGCGCCAGCTCGCGGCCGGACTCCATACCTAAGCAGCTCAGGCACATCCAACGGAGTACTGGCTCCTCTGAGTTTTCCTTGACCAGCGCATTTTTTTCACTAAAATGGCCTTACTTTTTGTGGAGAAACGCTGCTGCATGAAGAAACTCTTCTATTTTTGGGGATGTCAAATACCGGCCCGGCTACCTTTCCTTGAAAAATCAATCCGCCTCATTATGCGACAGTTAGGCCAGTCAGTAGAGGATATGCCAGGCTTTACCTGCTGTCCCGAACGCACTTTGCTCAAAAGTCTCGGGAGCGACGTCTGGGAGCTCACCGCAGTGCGCAACCTGGCCAATGCCGAGCGAGCAGACCCTGAGGCCATCCTGATTACACCCTGCAATGGCTGTTCCTCTACGCTGAAGACTGTGGCGATTGAGCTGAAACAGAATCCCGCCAGACACGAGGCGTTTAATAACCGGCTGCGCGAGGTGAAATTGACCTACCGGGGATCCGCCCGCACAGTACATCTTGTCGAATTTCTTCACGACCACGTGACTACGGCAAAACTTGCCGAGCTCGTGTCGCAGCCACTGGTTGGGATGCGGATTGCCGTGCACCCGGGGTGCCACTTCAGCAGCCCAAGCCATGCAGTCTATTTTGACAATCCACTACGTCCACAGAAGTTTGATGCAGTCATTGAGGCGCTCGGCGCTGAAGTGGTGGATTACCCATTGAAGGATCTCTGTTGCGGCCAGGATCTGGCTAATACGGGCCATCCTGACGATGCTATCGCTCTCATGCGGACAAAGGTGCTGGATCTGCAAAAGAGGGAAGTTGATGCGCTGGTAGTCTGTTGCCCCGCGTGTTTCATTCAGTTCGACCACAAGCAATACTTGCAGAAGAAACAGGGCGAGGATCTAAGTATGCCGGTCTTTTTTGTTTCCGAGCTCATTGCCTTGGCTGCTGGTGCGTCGCCTGACGACATTGGCTTGTCGCAACATCGCATGGATTGCAAGCCGTTCGTCAAGAAGTGGCACGATCACCTTGCACAGCGCCAGGCTGCCGCAGAGGTGCTGGACCTTGAACTGACTCTGACATGCCTGCGCTGCCAGGCATGTGTCAACGATTGCCCGACCTGTCTCGTCAACGACAAGTTCGACCCTCCGGCCATCATGACGAAACTCCTGCAAGGCAAACTGGACGAGGTGCTTGAAGAGGGACTCTTCTGGTTGTGTATGCAGTGCCATACATGCACGGAGATGTGTCCACAGCGGTTCGGCATGGAGACGGTGTTCACCGCATTGCGTGAGATCGCCGTGAGCCGGGGTATGATGCCAATAGGGACAAAAATGGGGTTCGAGACGTTTGAGAAGAGCGGCATGCTGGGCGATCCAGCAGCGGAAAAGCAACGCAAGAAGCTAGGTCTTGATCCGCTTCCCAAGGGCGGATACGAGGAACTCATGAAACTCCTGAAGCGAGAGAAATCCTGATGGTGAATCACAATTACCAGCACGAAAGTTCAGGCTGCGGTCTCGTCGGCATCATCAGTACGACGGGCAAGAAGATGAGCGGCGAGCAGGTGCTGCGCGCTGTGGCGGTTCTTCACGAGCGCGGCAACGGCCTGGGTGGTGGATTTGCCGCTTACGGAATCTATCCCAAATACCGAGATTTCTTCGCGTTTCATCTCCTCATGGACTCGGCTGAGAGCAAAACTGCGGTTGAAGCCTACTTGCAGGAGCACTTTCTCGTTGAGCACGGCGAGGCGATACCCACCCGCAATCCATCTGAACGCTATCCACACTATTCGTCTGGCCGCAATCTGGAAGAGATTCTGCCAGAAATCACGCCTCCGGCGATCTGGCGATACTTTTGCAAGCCCAAACGCCCGGAATATTCAACCGATGGCCTGACTGACGAGGACTACGTGGTGCAGGGCGTCATGCACATAAATGAAAACATTGATGGCGCGTTCGTGATCTCGAGCGGCCGCAACATGGGCGTCTTTAAGGGTGTCGGCTATCCTGAAGACCTGGGGCATTTCTTTAAGCTCGAAGAGTATGAGGCATACATCTGGACTGGCCATGCACGCTTCCCCACCAATTCGCAAGGGTGGTGGGGCGGAGCACACCCGTTCACCCTGCTCGACTGGGCAGTAATTCACAATGGCGAGATTTCCTCCTACGGCATTAATAAGCGCTACCTGGAAATGTACGGCTACAAATGTACCCTGATGACTGATACTGAGGTGGTGACATACCTGCTGGACTTGCTGATCCGTAAACATGGCTTGCCAACGGAAGTGGCGTTGCGGGCAATTGCCGCTCCCTTCTGGAAAGACATTGACCGGATGTCTGAAGAGGAACGCGAGCTCGACGAGGCGCTGCGCATGGTTTACGGCAGTGCACTGCTAAACGGCCCTTTTGCAATCATTTTTACCCACTCGCGCGGCATGGTGGGGATGAACGATCGCATCAAACTGCGGCCACTCGTGGCTGCTTGTAAAGGCGATATGGTATATATCAGCAGCGAGGAGTGTGGAATTCGTGAGATTTGCCCGAACCCTGAGCGTGTGTGGAATCCGCGTGCCGGTCACCCCGTTATTGCCCGGCTTGAGGATGGTGTCAAATGAATCAGAGTAAACATAGTCTTACGCCACCAAAATTTAGACAGGTCATTAACCGTGAGCTCTGCCGCCGATGTAAACGCTGCATCCTGAGTTGCGGCTTTGAAGCCCTGACATTCGAAAACGGTGTGATCGGCATCGCGGGAGAATGTGTGGCCTGCCACCGCTGCGTCACCATGTGTCCTGAGGGGGCTATTACTATTCAGAAGCAGCCACTGGATTATCGCGATAATGAGTACTGGACCGTGGAGATTCGCGAAGAACTCTACCGCCAGAGTGAAAGTGGCGGCGTGATCCTGGCCAGCATGGGTAACGATAAACCTTTCAAGAGCTACTTTGACCACCTGGTCCTGGATGCCTGCCAGGTCACCAATCCCTCGATTGATCCGTTGCGCGAGCCTATGGAGCTGCGCACTTACCTGGGCCGGAAGCCGGAGAAAGTTACGGTCGAGAAAGATAAGAAGGGGAAATTCCAGCTGAAGGGCAAAATGCCGGCGAATCTTCTGATTGAAACTCCGATTATCTTCGGCGGGATGTCGTACGGCTCAGTTTCGTTGAACACTCACAAGGCTCTGGCAATGGCAGCCAAGAATTGCGGCATTCTGATGAATAGCGGCGAAGGCGGCCTGCATAAAGATCTCTATCCCTATACCGACCATATTATCGTCCAGTGTGCCTCGGGCCGCTTTGGCGTGAACGAAGAGTACCTCAAGCGCGCTGCGATGATTGAGATCAAGATCGGCCAGGGCGCTAAGCCTGGTATCGGCGGCCACCTCCCCGGAGAAAAGGTTACCGCGCCAATTTCTGAAACCCGCATGATCCCCATCGGCACCGATGCGCTCTCTCCTGCTCCGCATCACGACATCTATTCAATTGAGGACCTGCGCCAGCTCATCTTCTCGCTCAAAGAGGCGACTGAGTATAAAAAGCCGGTCTGCGTGAAAATCAGTGCCGTGCATAACGTTGCGGCAATTGCAAGCGGGGTTGCGCGGGCAGGTGCGGATGTGATCTGCATAGACGGATTCCGCGGCGGCACTGGCGCTACACCCAAATTGGTACGCGACCACGTTGGCATTCCCATTGAGCTGGCTATTGCAGCTGTGGACGATCGGCTGCGCGAGGAAAACATTCGCCACCAGGTCTCCCTGATCGCATCCGGCGGCATTCGAACCAGCGCGGATATGATCAAGGCAATTGGGCTGGGCGCTGATGCGGTGGCTATTTGTACGGCTGCGCTTGTTGCG
The DNA here is from genome assembly GCA_964454265.1 of uncultured Candidatus Sumerlaeota bacterium. Classification (GTDB taxonomy): domain Bacteria; phylum Sumerlaeota; class Sumerlaeia; order MWCT01; family JAUWMI01; genus JAUWMI01. The sequence goes on from CAYVXD010000064.1 coordinate 9,437, forward strand.
CTCGGATGCCACGTCTGCCAGCAATGCCATACGGGCAACTGCTCCTGGGGCATTGCAACGCAGCGGCCGGAACTTGAGCGCCGCCTGGATCCCGAATGGGGCGCTCAGCAAGTCACCCGCTTGATTCAGGCATGGAGCTATGAGCTGAAAGAAGTGCTCGGCCTGCTCGGCGTTAACGCAGTCGAGTCATTCCGGGGCAACCGTGAACGATTGCGCGGCATTGGCCTGAGCGAGCTGGAACTCGATATCCTCGGCATTAAACACGCAGGACGATGAGAGTAAAGTAGACAGTAGATAGTAGACAGGAGACAGGAGAGAGTAGACAGTAGACAGTAGACAGTAGACAGTAGATAGTAGACAGTAGGTAGGAGGCAGGAGAGAGACACCGTTATGACAAAACCTATGCCGGAAGTCGCGCCTGAAAAAACTGAAGATAGACTCATCATTGACGCCTCGCAGAAGTACTATAAGGTGCTCAACCAGGAAATTCGCCTTGCGGTCTCCAATGGTGCACACGTCATCGAACTCCGCAACGTGAACGGCCAGCGATACCTCGCCGATGGAATTAATAAGCGCGTGAAAATCCACGTTCACGGCACACCGGGCAATAATGTCGGCGCGTTCATGGATGGCCCGGAGCTCTACGTCCACGGCAACAGCCAGGAGCAAGTCGGCAATACCATGAATAGCGGCAAAATCGTTGTGTTTGGCAATGCCAGCGATGTTGTCGGCTACGGCATGCGCGGCGGAAAAATCTTTATCAAGGGCGATGCAGGCTACCGCGTGGGGATTCATATGAAGCAGTACAAATCGTCAGTTCCGGTTGTTATCGTCGGCGGCACCACCGGCGATTTCCTTGGTGAATACATGGCTGGCGGCATCCTGATCGTGCTCGGTCTTACGGCTGACGGAGACGAGTTTGTGGGCGACTACGTCGGCACCGGCATGCACGGAGGAGTGATATACGTTCGCGGCGAACCCGTCCCCGCACATCGCCTAGGCAAGGAACCCGCACGCGTTGAGCTCACGGAAAAAGATAATGCACTCCTTGCCAAGCTTTTAAAGGAGTACAGCGCAGAGCTCGGACTCGATTACAACGAAATAATGTCCCAACCTTTTTTCAAATACATCCCACAAAGCCACCGTCCGTACGGCAAAATGTACGCCAACCAACCCTAATTACACTACTGGTTCTCACGCAAAGCCGCCAAGTCGCCAAGAGATTCCGTTGAATTATGCAATCCTAAATCTTGCTTTTCTTTGCGCCTTTGCGTGAGATTTAGCAGCAGTTGTGGTTTGATATTTCTTTTTGTTGTGTATATTTGGCTCTATAAATCAAATTTCCAGTTGTTATTGGTGCTTCTTCGTGTCTCTTCGTGTCCCTTCGTGCCCTTCGTGGTCTAGCTTTTTCATGATTCTGCTTTTCTTTGCGTCCTTGCGCCTTTGCGCGAAATATAGAAGGCGTTTTGGTTTGGCATTTTTCTATGGATTCTTAGCACATCAAATCAAATTTACAGATTATCATTCGAGCCCCTTCGTGCCCTTCGTGGTCTAGCTTTTTCATGATTCTGCGTGTATCCGCGGTTGCAATAATATTTCATTGAACCGCAGATAACCGCAGATGAACACAGATATCTTTATTGACATCCTTCATCGAGATCATAGAATCCATAAACGCATCGCTATGGCTCTTTATAGCTCAGCAGCATCAGGCGAAGGACCGATTATTCTATGATCAAAAAACACAACGCCAGGCGAGAGTGGGTAATTTTTGCCATTATTCTTTCCGTATCAGCGGTGCTTGCCTTTGGCTATTACGTACAGGTAGGGCGTCCCAATTTAGCTAAACGAACGCAACTTCACAGTGAGATACTTGACGGAACCACGCAATCTCCATATCGCTATCAAGTGCTTGTACCATTTTTAGCCGAAAACTTCATTAAAGCATTCTCTCTGTTTCTCCCACACTTTAAAGCATTTCTACTTTCGTATGCGTTATACGATCTTGCTGCCATTTTTGCTTTCTTATCAATCCTCTACATATTCTTTAAACACTGGTTCGCAAAAGACCACGCGCTCATCGGGATTTTGTTTGTGGCGGGCACCATGGCAGTCGCACTCCGGAATCACTGCTTTGAACCCTGGTCTTTGTTAGAAGCCGTCCTCTTTTCATTAGGTCTATTGCTCATTTACAGGAAGCAGCATTGGGTGCTGGGTATGGTAATACTGCTGGCATCATTGAACAGAGAAACTGCCGTATTCATTCCTCTGGCGTTTCTATTTATCAGAATTGACATGATCGGCGTGCTAAAAGGAAAAGGCCAGGTAGAGAAAAAAACAGCGCTCTTATTTTTAATTTACGTTCTCTTATGGTTCATCCCTTTCGCGGGGCTTCGGTGCGTTATAGGAACTGCGCATCACATTCATACAGTTAAGGAACTCTGGGCTTATAACATAGAACCTGCCAGCCTGTTCAGAACGGTAGTGAGAAACGGCTTATTTCTCGGCTTTTTCTGGATATTTGCAGTATTAGGTTTCAGACACGCGCCCAGGTTTATCCAAAACGCTGCGCTTATTATCCCTATCCATCTTCTGCTGGTGATAGTGTATGGGGTCTGGTACGAAGTGAGGTTGCTTATGCCCTTATATGCAATCCTTATTCCTTTAGGCCTATCATACGTTTTCCCCCGCACAGATAGTGAAAAGCCGATCTCACCTGAGAGCCATTAGAGATAGCCTGCCAATGAAACATGCCTACCGTACGTCCCAAGGCGCTTAATCCTTTAAATAAAGCCTCGACGCAAAACTGTGTTTACCTGTGGTTATCTGTGGTTGCAATAAGAAGTCATGAATTTAAACCACAGATAAACACGGATATCGTAGGGGCGACCCGGCGGGTCGCCCTCACATTCTTCTAAGTTAAATTTCCAGCAATCCTTCGTGTTTATTTGTGTCGCTTCGTGCCCTTCGTGTCCTTCGTGGTATAGCTTTTTCTAGCTTAGTGTTTATTCGTGTCCTTCGTGTTCTTCGTGGTTTGGTTTTTTCTATCTTTGCGGCTTTGCGCCTTTGCGCGAGCCAATTTTTTATATCACGCCAAGATCGCTAAGGCGTAAACCACTACAAACAAAACCGACGAATGAATTCAAACCACAGATGAACACAGATGAACACAGATAAATTCGTGTTCTCTTCGTGTCCTTCGTGCCATTCGTGGTCTAGCTTTTTCTAGCTTAGTGTTTATTCGTGTCCTTCGTGGTTTAGCTTTTTTATGATTCTGCCTTTCTTTGCGGCTTTGCGCCTTTGCGCGAGCCAATTTTTTATATCACGCCAAGCCGCAAAGATCGCTAAGCCAGCAACGACTCCAAGCAAAACTGACGAACGAATTCAAACCACAGATAAACGCAGATGAACACAGGTAAATGCGTGTTATCTTCGTGTCCTTCGTGTCCTTCGTGGTATAGCTTTTTTATAATTCTGGGTTTCTTTGCGTCTTTGCGCCTTTGCGCGAGATATAGAAGGCGTTTTGGTTTGATGTTTTTTGGGAAATGCGGGGACAGGTACCTAATTTCCGAGGAGCGCAGAGGTTGTTGAAATGAATAAAAGGAACTCTGGAAAACGCGTTCGGCTGTTGCAAAAGCCTTTGGTAATCGCAGGCATTATTGTGGGATTGGTGCTGATGCTAGTTGCCGCAATTGCTATTCCCTATTTTTTGCGTCAGCGGGCTGAACCGAAGCATGAAGGGTATCGTCCGCGGCTGGAACCTTATTATATAGACCCGAATTGGTATCCTGCGGCGGGCACAGTGGAGGAATCTGCAGACACTGAATCTACAGATAGTCTCCCCATTTCCCCACGCGAAGCCAAAGAATAGCAATAAGGCCAAAAATTTAGTGACAATCTTTGGCATTTAAAAGCAAATTCAGGTCTATCCGCCTCAGGCGAATGAGCTGTTCAATATAAACAGGCCAAGATCTCTATTGGAGGGGCAACTATGAGTAATTGTATTGTACCTCGTCTTGCGGGTTTGGTGGTGCTGGCTGTTTTCGCTGGCTGTTCTCAATCTCCGTCTGAATCTCCAGCTCCAACCCCATCGCCTTCCCCATCACTGTCTGCGCCATCGGTTGTTGGTACATGGGCACTGGTGAAGTTCCAGGGCCAGCCTCTTCCTGGGCCTTATGAAGCACCACCGGCCAGTTGGCAATTCAGCGATACAGACTTTCTCATGACTGTTGGCGAGCGAACGTTCAAAGGGAGCTATGAAATTGACAGTTCGACGGTGCCCAACAGAATGACAATAACAATCGAGGGGCAGCCAAAGGACGGTCGTGGCATCTTCAACCTGACAGAGGATACGTTCATAATCAAGATCAGTGAAGAAGATGAGGGGTTTGCTGAGAATTTCGAAACTGAAGAGGGCTACGATCTCATGGAGTTTCGACGGGAGTAATAAGACGCATCGCCGCACGCGGCCTTTGCATCTTCGCTATGCTTCGCCCCCGCCTGTGGCGAGCGCGCGAGTGCATTCCACCTACGCAAGAGCTTCTGCGGACAAGTTCGCATTCTGCAAAGTCGTGAAATATTATTTCAGATTCTGCGTTAGAGAAGAATTCCTTCTTTTTTAAACTCAGAATACATTTTTAATTTTTTAGACAGGATTTACAGGATCAATAGGATTTTTCCTTGTGTCCTGTTTTGATTGAAGACGTAGGGGCGGGGTTACCCCGCCCATAGGCGAGGAGACCTCGCCCCTACATATAACAGCCCTGCAAAAAACAAACAGAACACAACAAATCACATTAGGACACCACGGGACTTATCAGGGATTGAGGGGATTCTTTAGATTTTTTTATCCTGTTCATCTTGTTCATCATGTCTAATAATTTTGTCATTTTTTGTGCTTCTTTTCAGATAAAGCCTCCTGCTTCTTAAGCAAAGGCTTTTCTGTGTTTTGCATCATTATCTTGTCACTTTCTTTAAACTAAACTGCAAGATTTGGGATTATTTCCTGCCTGAATAGATTCTTCACACAAAGCATCCTTGACCGTCTCTCTAAATTCTTTGGTTAGCTAATCATTGGCGCTTTTCCTGCTGCGTGCGGATTATTATTTGACTTGCTCAGGGGATTCGACTATGTAGGGTTGAGTAAATTCAGTCGCGGAGCGGAAATCACACCCTCATGCCGGCTAACGATACACGCTGGCTCGTGGCTATCCTTGCCATTACCATTGCTGTCTCGCTTCTCTTTGCCGTGGCTATGTGGCAGCTCACCGGCGGACACCTCATGGTTCCGCTCGACGATACCTTTATCCATCTGCAGTATGCCAAGCAGCTCGCCCGCGGGCACTTCTTTGTCTACAGCCCGCACGACTCCTACTCGACCGGCGCAACCAGTCTGATCTACCCGCTTTTCTTTGTTCCGTTTTTCTGGCTCGGACTCGCAGCCGTAAAGCTCCTGGTCATCAGCTACGCACTGGGTGCAGCGTGCGTGCTCGTGAGCGCGGCGATTCTCTATTTCTGGGGCTCGCTCGTGGTCAACCGGCTGGTAGGCGGGCTAGCGGCTTTGCTCTTTTTGACCAATGGGAATCTCATGTGGGTCTACCTCTCCGGCATGGAAACCGGTCTTTTTGCAACGCTCATGCTGGCGACGCTTTACTGCTTCACGCGCTGGTGGATGAGCGGCAGCGCGGATCCGGACGTGTCGCGTAGGGAGGGACACGCGTATGCCCGCCGGTCGCGCCACTTCTCGCTCGCGCTCATCTTGCTTGCCCTGACATCTATTACGCGGCCTGAAGGATTGGTGCTCGCCGTTGCGAGTCTGTTCTTCTTCATCGCATGGTTTCGCATGCGCATGATTTCGCGTGCCCAGCTCCTCTGGGGCTGTGCAACCCTGCTCCCTAACGTATACTATCTGGTCTGCAACAAACTCCTCACCGGGACTTTCACAACCAATGGCATGCTGAGCAAGAGCGTGCTGAATAATCCATACTTCAATATGTGGGATATGGCACGGCAGATGAGCGATGCGTTCATTGGCATCTGGGCAGGCTATGTGGTGAATTTGCTGGGCGATTTCCCCTATATTTTGTTCAAAGAACGGATCATCTATCCGTATCTTCCACCATTTGCGCTGCTGTTTGCTCTGCTTGGCCTGGTTCCCTTGCTCTGTAAAGAATGGCGTGCAGCAGGGCCTGGCGCATACCTGCTGAGCGCAGCATGGTTCTTCCTCGGGCTGTCGTCAACATGTGTGGTCGAAGCGGGATTTGTGCACAGCCAGCGTTATCATCTTCCCTATCTGCCGCTGCTTCTTCTGTTTACGGCCATTGGATTGCATACCGTAACGTCGCTGTTCAAAGAGTACGCGCGGGAAGCCTGCATCGGCCTGGGCGCTCTGCTTCTCTTTTTCTCTGCGCCATCGCTTCTCTACTGGGCGGATGAATATGGCGAGAACGCGAACGACATCTACAATCAGCACCGCCGCATGTCGTGGTGGGTAGCGGACGTCACCGCGCCCGATAGCATCATCGGCCTCACGGATGCTGGCTTGATTCCCTACTATACTGAGCGGCCGATCTACGACTTTGTAGGACTGACGACAAACGACCAGGCTATGCACTGGCGAAATGGCGTAGGCAGCACCTTTGAGCGCATCGAGCGCCTTGCGCCAGATCAGCGCCCTGATTATATTATTACGTATCCCTATCTCTGGGGAGAAGAGAATTTTCTCGGCAAGCCTGTGTATCAGATCACGTTGCTGAAGAACACCGTGACCTCAGGAAGAGACCTCGTTGCCTTCGAGCAAGACTGGAGCATGCTCGGCAGAGGCCATAGGCCGCGCTCGCTTCCTCCCAGCCTCTTGTCTGTACGGAGAGCGGACATGCCAACATCCAGTATCATTGATTCTCTGGATGTCGCTGACCTTGAAAGTGAGCGGGAACATGGCTACCGCCACTGGGAAGACAGCGAGCGGCGTCCCTATCTTCCCTGGCCGTATCGGAGCAATCTGTTTCGCAAGCTCAGCTACCCGCGCGAAACGTCGCAGGACGCTGGTGCGCCCTGGCCGTATCTCTCTCAGGAAGTCTGGGATGGCGGGAGAGCCATAACCGGAGGCGAAGAGTTCCGTATTGGGATCTTTCCCGGCCAGGCCCTCAGGATCGTGATGCGCACGGATGCGCCGTGGCCGGTCTCCCTGCGCGTGACTGTGAACCGCACAGTGGTAGGCGAGTGGAACATTCAAGCAACCCCAAAAGGAGAGTGGCAGGATGCAGAATTTACGATTCCTGCGGCTTATGTGCCACACGCATCCGCCGCTACAATTCGGCTTGACTTTATCTGGCACCACGTAATTGAGAAGGCACATCAGCCGTTTTATTACTGGTTTATCCAGTCGCCTACCGTCGGCAATCTTTAACTCACCAAATCTATAGAAAGGTGGGCATCAGACACGCGACGCACGGAACTTAAAGATCTTCCTTTTGACGTTTATCAGCGCTTTCATGGTCTGATGCGTTTAGTTGTGCATCTCGGTCTTCCGCCCGACGTACGGCTGCTGGACGTCGGCGGCTATCCGGGCACTTTGGCCGACCTGCTCGACGATCACGCGATCATCACGCTGGATCAGCCGCACTGCCCGCGACCGGACTACGTTTGTGGCAGGGCAAGTGCCATACCCTTTAGCAACGAATCGTTCGATCTGATCCTCAGTTCCGATACGCTGGAACATCTTCCGGCGTCAGAGCGCGACCAGTTTCTCGAGGATTTGCTTCGTGTGTCTGCGCGCTACATCATTCTCGGTGCACCCTTTCATAGTGAGCACGTTGAGTTTTGCGAGGAGAAAGTCAGTGCGCTCTACGAGCGCTGCTATGGCAGGCCTCATCCCTGGCTTTCGGAGCACGTAGCCAACGGTCTGCCGTACCTCGATGCAGTGTGCAATTTCTTCCAAGAACGCGGATGCACTTGTGTCGCGATTCCAAATGGAAATCTGTATCTCTGGTTCATCATGGAGGCCCTGCAATTGCTTATGGCAGGGTTTCCGAATGCCTCGCTCCTGGTCGCTGATTTTCAGCCACACTTTAACCGCCTCTGGGCCATCTCGACGCCGGCAACACCTGCGTACCGCCATATTCTAGTCATTGGCAAGAGCGGCCATGCGCTTCCTTCGCAGATCACCCACCTTGTGCCTCCCGAAACCGATGAACCACAGACCACAATTCTGGAAAAGCTGCGCGCACTTCATGAGCTTCTCGAAAATCTCTACGCCAGCATCGAAGAAGTCTTTGCCGATCCGGAGAGGAAAGGCCTGCTACTTAGTGCACAGTATATTGATCAGCTGGAAAAGATCGTCGCGCATCAGGAGAAGGCAGTTCTGGGCCAGACAAAGGAATTCGAGGAGTGCCAGGCGCGGCTGCACACGCTGGAACGCAGCCGCATCATCCGGCTATTAAAAAAGCTCAGAATTGTTTGAATTGAGGGAACACTGAACTCATGCGCTATGCGGAGCACAACGCAAGCCAGATAGTCATGGGCTTTAACGACACCTTTCAGCTGGGCGAAGGGTGGCACGAGCGCGCCATTGATCCTCGTTCCTGCATCTTATACCGTATTACGCAGCGCCAGGCCACGTTTCGGCTGCGCAAAGAACCACATCATCGCCAGCTCAAATGCCTGCTCGCTGCAAGCCCCAGCCTGCTTGGCCAGCCGGTTCTCGGACGCCTGCGCATTGAGGATTGTTTGGCCGGCTATTTGCAGCTCGAGACTGACAACTGGGTTCTGCGCACATTCGATATCCACGAGTTTCCCAACGGCGAGCTTGACTGTTGCTTCGAAATAAAAACCACATTCGTCCCTGCGAATTATCTCAATAATGGCGATTATCGCGAGCTTGGCATTTATGTTGCCGCGCTCAATCTGGTGGCATGACGCGGTTCAAACGGCTTTAGCCGCCCGCCATCAGCTCGAAATATCAGATGCATCATGGCACGTCTTCTTCTCATTGGTTGCTGTCCGCTTCCCTGTGAATCAGGCCAGGCTGCAACGGGGCCGGGAATTCGCACGTGGCAATTTCTGATGCCACTGCTCGACGCCGGCCATCGCGTCACGGCCCTCTGCTTGCGAGGCCAGGGCGCCTATGACGGATTGGAAACCCCTGTCGTTCGCTCTGAACCCCTGCCAAGCCTGGTGCTTTACAACATGGCGGTGGAGCAGTTTACGAATCAGAGAGCGATGAGAGAGCTGGCACGCGACCTGCACCCGGACGCCATCCTTGGCGTTGCCTCCATCCTTCCCAATGCAATGGCAGCACAGCTGAGTGACATTGCGCCGCTCTGGGCAGATGTATTCGGCGATGCGATCTCTGAAATCCAGATCAAGGCATCACGCTATCCAGAACAGAGCTCGGCAGATGAGCTCTTCCACGTCTGGAAACTCCTGAACCAGGTGCTGAAGACTGCCGACAAGTTCTCCACGCTCTCAAATCCGCAGCAACATGCGCTGCTCGGCCAGCTCGCACTTATGGGACGGCTGAATCGCCATACTGCGGATTACGAGCTGGTCCACACAATTCCGTGCGGTGTGGAGGTTGCTGGGGAAAGTGTGAAACCCGGCGCTTCGACTGCATCCGCGCCTGCACCGGAACACGAGCAGCGCATCCGCGGTAGCGAGGTAGGCGAGTCGGACTTCGTCATCTGCTGGAGCGGTTCGTACAATACCTGGATGGATGCGGATACCTTGTTTGCCGGTCTCACAGAGGCCATGGAGCACGCCCCGCAGATCAAGTTCCTCTCGCTCGGAGGAGGAACAAAAGGCTATGATGAAGCGATCTACGAACGCTTTGTTGAGAAAGCCTCGCAATCGTCGTTCAAGGCGCACTTCATCTTCAAAGGCTGGGTTCCGTTTGCCGAGATGCCAGCGTACTACCGCGAATGCGATCTGGGCATCAACATCGACTGCTTCTCCTACGAAGCAGTGCTGGGAAGTCGCAATCGCGTGCTGCAATTCATGAAGTATGGAGTGCCGGTGCTCACCACACGGCTGTCAGAGATCACCGAGTTGCTCTGGCGCGAAAGGTGTGTGTTGAGCTTTGAGGTAGGCAATGCGCACTCGCTCGCGGAGGAGCTCCTCTCTGCGATTAAAGGGCCGGCCCGGTTGAGGGCAATGGCACGAAAAGGCCAGGCGTTCGTGCTGGAAGAGTTTGAATTCTCAAAGACGCTCAAGCCCTGCCTGGATTGGGTTGAGCATCCCGCTCGCTCACCTGACAACATTGCGCTTCAGACATTGCGCAGCGAAAAGCGCAACCCGCATCTCTATCTCAATGACCCGCAGCGCCTGAGCGACCTTGAGCACGTGCAGCAAGCACTCGGCGATCATGCTCAGCTGCAACGCTTGCGCTCGCGCCTCTTTTACCGCATCGCACAAAAACTGAAACGCCTCTTTTCATGAGACGTGAGAAGGCCAGGATCCGTCAATCTCTTTCAAAAATAAACCCGTTGGCTGGATTGACGTGCTGCGTGGCTACCAATAAGGGGACAGGGTATATATTTACCTTTACAAAAAGAAAGAAATGAGGTGCAGTAAGCTCATGTTTAGCAACGCAATGTAGCAGTATTGATTCTGAAAGAGAAATACCTAACCTGTCCCTGTACGGTCTCTGTACGCTGCTGGAAACTTTATGGACGGTTCGTTTTTTTTGATGCAACCACGATACAACGTTTAACAGATTGGAGATACGATTATGAAAACCAGACAATCACACTGCTTCATTGGTATCACAATCTTTGCTGTTTGCTTCATCGTCTTTTCTATGGCAGGCTTCTGTCAGCAGGAGAATGTAACAGCAAAAGGGACGTTTCCCAAACCTGCGATTGTTCCGCATTCTGAGTGGCAGGCTAAGCCGCCTGTTGGATTTCCTGCTGATGCTAAAAGGGCGAATATTGCTCCTTCTGAAAAGATAGAATTCAAGGATCTAACGCTTGAATTGATCAACGTTGTCCCTGCCGATGCCGAAACCACTGGAGCGTTGGATGGGGTAGTGATCAGACTGTCAAAATCATCCAAAACCGAGGAAAAAACCTTAAACGAGGGATCAGCATTTAATTGGGAAGGTTTCCATATAGCGATCCTTGCTGCTCATACAAAGAGGCGTGAACTTGGTTCGGGGCTGACTGAATTTGAGATTTGCACCGTTGATTCAATTCCACGCAAAATTGCTGAATCGAAAATTGCAGGTGATGCAACATATCGTGCACGAATCCCACATACGATAACCATGATAACTCTGCATCATATGGGTTCTCCAAGAATCATGACACTGGAGGATGATCCGGTGGAAAAACTCAGGGGACTCCAGGAGTGGGGAAAGAACGATAGAAACTGGTGGGACGTATGCTACCACTTCTTAATCTGGCTCGATGGAACGATTTACGAAGGGCGTGATTATCATTACATTGGCGAGACGAACACGAAATACAATCCCAAGGGTCATTTCTTAATAAGTGTTATGGGGAATTATAATCGCCAGGAGCCGACCGAGGCTCAAATCAATGCAATAACAGATCTCATGGCATGGGCAGTTCAGGAGTTTAATGTCCCGCTTGATAAAATCTATGGTCATTGTGATCTTGCCGAGACGAGTTGTCCGGGTAGATATCTCAGACCTTATCTGAAGGACGGCACCTTTATTAAAGGGATCAAGGAACGATTGAATATAAAATAAGTTTGGGGAAATTCGGGGAAAGACCCCAAAATTCCCCAGAGTGAATGAGAACATATTGGATGAAAATATTAAGGGAGTTTGCTAGCATTAGCCAAAGCGCAAAGAATTTTTAAGTTCCGAAGGAACGCAATAGAATAGCCCAGTGCGTAGCGCTGGGTTTAAGGTTAAATTATTTCCCTCCAC
>CAYVXD010000065.1:0-20845 GCA_964454265.1 uncultured Candidatus Sumerlaeota bacterium
CAGGATCAAATCATCCTGATCCTCTGGTTTTCCCAGCGCGCTCTCTGGCGGGACAAAATACATCTCATACGTCCTTCCATCCGGAGTCGGCGCATACAAGCCATCCCCCGCACTACTCACCACCAGGATATCTGCCTGCTGAAAATTCTGGCTATTCACGCGCAGCTGCATATGTGGCACCGCAAGGGGATCTGTAATATCTGTTGCCACCGTCCAGCTCGCCCGATACAAGCAATCCGCTATCACCGGCACAGCATCCGGCTCGCTCGTCCAGAACCCATACGTATTGGTATTATCCTGCGCAGTGAGTATAATGTGCCCTGGCATATAGTAACAATCGGGTGGTGTGAAATATGCAGAGAGTGTAACCGAAGTCCATCCTTCATCTGTCAGCTCGAAACTATACTCTTGTAATCTAAATGGCCCAGGAAACTCATCCGCGCCAATGTCAAAGTCCGAGCCGTCGCCGCGAAGGTCGGGGGTGCCATCCATGGGTCGCGGTTCGCCTTCAAAGTCCTCGGTTAAACCTTCAACATACCCACCCGCATCTATGCATGGCGAGCTTGGAAGAAGATGAAAATTCCCATTGGCAGGGTCAACTAGCAATGGATCGGCGAAGATATTGCCAATGCTGGGACTCCACCAACCCTCAATGCAACTATAGCAAGGATCGGTGCATGAGCCAATCTGAGCAGTGCCTATATTTTGACTAATAATACAGTTTCTTATAATGCCGTTACAGTCGGCAAGGCCGCTACCATAACGCTGCATCATTCCAATAGCACAGTTCCCTACAATAGTATTATTCTGGAGTGTACCGTCGCAGCTATAGACTCCACCGCCTCTTGCATAATATTCTCCAATAAGCCCATTGCCATAGATGATATTGTTCTGAATGATGCCGTCGCAAGAACTCAGCCCACCACCACCAGTATAATGACCACTAACCGAGTTGCGCAAGATAATGTTGTTTTTTACTTTACCCGCACACCAGCACAGACCTCCTCCATAAGCCCAAGTTCCTTTAGCGGTGTTTTCAGAGATCAAGTTATTCCGGATAGTGCCATTGCATTCGTAAAGACCGCCACCATCCTCGGCGGAGTTATTAAGAATCTTATTATTCTCAATTGCAGCCAGTGCTTTATTACCGCGTATTCCTCCTCCCCGGTATGAGGATCCGTTGCGAATGGTAAAACCTTTAATAGTGCTGGTCGCGTCTTCCTTGCCGGTTAAAAATATAACAGAGTAGGATCCTCCTCCGTCAATTATCGTATTGCTTACTATATCATCGTTAAGGGGACCAGTGCTTCGTAAGGCAATATTCTTTCCCAGAAAATGAAGATTCTCATTATAGGTACCAGGTGACACAATAATTTCTTCCCCGGGAAAAGCCAGAAATATACCCTGTTGAATGGATGCATATTCGGCGCCTACGGATATTCCTGAAGGTGTATTGTAGAGAGCGGGGTCAGTTCCTCGAAGTATTTCTATACCATCTATTAGACCGTCCCGATCGCTGTCTGAATTGTTAGGGTCGGCGTTCTGAAATGCTTCTTCAACATCCGCTAGGAGGTCGCCGTCGCAATCTAGAGAGCTTCCATACTCGTCGCTTCCCATATCCAAAGCGCCACCAATTACCCGGCATTCCCCATCTATATCTGCAATATATTCCCCGAAGAGATAATACGTATTACCGGCATTAATACATGGAGAATCAGGCTGGAGATGATAATTTGCCTTAGTCGGGTTAACAAATTGGGGGTTGTCTGAAATATTCCCTCTTCCCTTGCCGCTCCAGTCTTGAATGCATGAATATAAAGGTGTACTGCTATCAGCAATCTGGCCCAGAGTGGGAGTAGTGGCGGAGTTTCCCCAGATGATGCAATTAATAATAAGATCGCTGCACATATAGATTCCGCCCCCATGAGCAGCCGTGTTGCCAGTGATAGTATTATTTATTATCATGGCGTTGCACCAATACAGGCCGCCACCGCGAGAAGATGCAGAGTTACCCGTAATGGTATTATGCTGCACGATCGCCTCGCCGAATAAGCCGCAACGAAAAAGGCCGCCGCCAGCTGCGCCACAGGAGTTGCCGACTATTATGTTGTTCTGTATGGTGCCGTGGCACCCATGAAGTCCACCGCCATCGCCACGAGACAAATTGGTCGAGATCATATTGCTCTGGATGGTGCCCTGACAGCTATACAGCCCACTGCCGTAAACAGCCGAATTGCCTGAAATTGTATTATTTACAATAGTGCCATTGCATCCATATAGCCCGCCCCCACGTAAAAATGCCGAATTGCCCGAGATGGTATTGTTCGCAATAATGCCGTTGCACTCACATAGTCCACCGCCACAACCATTACTTTCAGTAACTGCATTGCTCAAGATAGAATTGCTCTGAATGGTGCCATGACACTGGTGTAGCCCGCCACCATCATAACTAGCCGAATTGTTCAAAATCCTATTGCTTTCAATCAAAGCCAGTGCACCATTGCCCGATATTCCTCCGCCGTGCAATGCAGCTCCGTTGCGAATGGTCATGCCTTTTATACGGCAGGTCTCATTTTCCGTGCCCTCAAAGAATATGGCAGAGAATAATCCGTTTCCATCAATTATTGTAGTACTAACGATACCCTCATCAGCAGGATTTGTACTCTTGAGGACTATATTCTTGCCTAAGAAACGGAGATTTTCATGATAGACACCAGGCGATACGGTGATTACTTCGGAGGGAAACGCAAAAAATATAGCTTGCTGAACAGAGGGATAGTCTTCAGGAACAGAGATTCCCGACGGCGAATTATAGACTACTGGGCTAGTGCCGCGAAGTACTTCGGCACCGTCCATCAGACCATCTCGATCAGTGTCTCGCTCGTCGGGAGCACTACCTCGATTAGCTTCATCAACATCCGCTAATAGGTCGCGGTCAGTATCTCGAGAACTACCGTACTCGTCACTTCCCATATCAATGGAGCTACCGGCTACTCGACATTCGCCATCTATATCAATGAGGTATTCACCCACAAGATAATACGTGTTACCGGTGTCAATGCACGGAGAGTCATGGGCAAGGTGATAATTTCCATTATGCGGGTCGACAAACTTCGGATCAGATGATATATTACCTCTTCCCCTACCAGTCCAGGCGACAATGCAACTGTAAGAGGGAGTACTGCAGATGTCAAACTCACTTCCAAAAGTGGTGGGGTTCTCCCAGATAATACAGTTGATAATAGATGCACGGCAAACTCCGAGCCCGCCGGCAAATGATGCCGAATTGCCCGCTATGGTATTGTTCTGAATGGTGCCACCGCAAATATACAGACCTCCACCATATTGGGCGGAATTGCCCGCTATGGTATTGTTGAAGATGGTGCCGTCGCAGACATAGAGTCCGCCGCCTCTGCTAGCCCTATTGCGCGAGATAATGTTGTTTCGGATGGTGCCACTGCAATTGGAAAGCCCTGCGCCATTACTAGCCAAATTGCCAGAGATAGTATTATTCTGGACGGTACCATTACATTTGTCTAGCCCACCGCCCCACAGGGAAGCTGAGTTATCTGTAATGGTGTTGTTCTGAATAGTGCCGGAGCAGTTGTACAGGCCGCCGCCGCTTTGATGACTCGAATTGCTCGATATGGTGTTGTTCTGAACAGAACCTCCGCAATTATATAGGCCACCGCCATCACCATTCGCCGAGTTGCTCGATATAGTATTGTTCTGAATGGTGCCGTCGCAATTGAACAGCCCCCCGCCCTTCCCATAACGAGCCGAATTACTAGAGATGGTGTTATTCTGAATAATGCCGTCACAGTCAAACAGCCCGCCGCCATGGCCGTCAGAATCTAAACCATAGGTAATATTGCTAATTATGTTGCAGTGCTGAATAGTAGCCTGGGTACTGTTGCCATTGATACCTCCGCCATTTACAGAGTATCCATTGGTAACGGTGAAGCCGGAGATAGTACAGGCTGGAGATTCCGTGCCCAGAAATTTAACTACGCTGTCCGTGCTTCTACCGTCAATGATTGTATTAGCGACAACAGTTGGACTGGTTGGGTCAGTCGAGCGCACGATGATATTTTTGCCATTGAAGTTAATGTTTTCATAATAAGTGCCCGGGGAGACGATGACTTCATCGCTATCTACAGATGCATCAATCGCCCCCTGAATCGTGGAATAATCACCTGGGACGGTAATGACTGCACCATGGGATAGTAGGCAAAAAGGAGAGACGAGTAAAAAGAAAGCCAAGACCTTTAAGCTACAAGTCAGGCTATTGGGACTAATCCTTTTCATACCTAATTCTAATAATAAGATTTTGGAAGAGTGCTGAATACAAACATTATCGCCATTTTCGCTGATGTATTGCAATAGAAATTTGTTTAAATATGACTATGCGAAGAGTCTCCATGGCACATGTATTAAGAGGCGCTATTACCATATGTCCTTAAGGTACGTTAACCACTTCGACCTAACATACGCAACAGGAGCATTATTACCCTGAGCAACATAATCATGCCACTAGCCACTATATAGTGAATTGAAGTCTCACGCAAAGCCGCAAAGTCGCAGAGAGAATAAAAAACTTTGCGTTCTTGGCGCCTTTGCGAGAGATTTAAAATCTGTAAGCCCTGTAGCGATCTTATTTTTTGTGAATTGTAAACGTTGTGCGCGTTGTGTCGTTGTGGTTTGATATTTCTTTCTTATTTGTTCTTACTCTGGCGCACCCATTTTTGAATGCGTGTGGGGCTGGTTCCTCCCATCTGGACAATGTAAATGGCTGACCCATCGGGAGCAAAACCGACCCCGCGCGGAGCTAAAAATGGATGCTGTCTGTCGTATACATAGCCGAGAATTTGTTCGTCCGGGGTATAGATTTCAATTACGCACAGACTTTCGTTTGACAGGTAGAGATTCCCAGCTGCATCCACGTCCACGGCTCCAATAACGTCACGCCGGAACGTAAGATCATCCACCTTCTGATAGCTTGCCACGCCCTTCTCGATGCTGCCGACATAGTGATGGGCAGCCTTATCAGCGCGGCAGGCGATATAGACATGCCGACCATCCGGACTAACGCCCAGTCCCCGGTTAATGTGCGATCCCTTTGCCCCTCCCTCAAATGGGCTGCCCTCGAGCTCCTTACCATCCTTCGTGAAGAGATGCCAGCGATCACGGGTTACTTCCGTGATGAAGAGATGATCCTTCTGGTCAAAGTCCAGATCACCGTTTGCGAACGTCGTGTAGAAGCCGCCGAGTGGTTTTCCGTCTGAGGATGCGAACGCACAAATTGTATGACTTGTAGCATTGGCTGCCACGTATACGACACCGGTTGAGTCAATTGCTATACCTGACGGTCGGAAGAGCTCTACCGTCTTTCCCTCGTTGTCGCGACCGCTCGTGACTGGGGAGAATGGACATTCCCTGCCGTCGGGGTAGAGCACCCGCACATTGTCGCCCCACCAGGAGCAAATCCAGAGCTTTCCCTCAGAATCAACCTCCATGTACTCCGGTGCATCTATTAGTGGCCCAATCTCGCTCTCAAACACATAGAGATCTTCAGGCGGATTTATGATGAATTCCGTGAGCTCGCTATAGCCTACTGCGCGATCCGTGCAATCGCCATTATCGCAGTCATCGTCCCAGGCATAAATGCGGCACACGAAATTCGACCGCAGCGATTGGGGCGGAATCTGCGTGACCGTAATGTATTCATTTTGCGCCCCTTCCTTCTTCTTCATGGCAACCATTGTACCTCCTGCCAGATTACCATCGTTGTCCCAGATAAGATAGGGGCCCTGGCCAAGTTCAGGCGCCAGAGCCACACCGGAGGGGTCGGTAATCCGGCACTGGATGGAGAACCGCTGGCCAGTGCGGGGTTTCTCGGGCATAGGGGAGAGGTGGGAGATATACGGGCCTGTGACGTCGTCATCAACGGACGACTTCCAAGGCATTGATGGGACCGTAGCGGGCTCCGTATACAGGGTTTTCTTTAGCATTTTAACCTTGTCGCTCGGTTTATGCCGCGGGAACAACCCTCGATACGGGAAGAAGGTATTGCCGAGGCCGCCGAGCCGCCGCGTAATACGCACTTCGCCCAGCAGCGGTTCGAGTTCCGCTGTACTTAGCCCCGGATAGATATGACGGTTATGGTAGTTGGCAAACTGATCCTCTGCCAGGATGCGAAAGCCCTGGACATCGGTCGTGTAGCCCATCGGGCAAATGAAATCAGTGATGCCTCTGGCCAGCCATCCGTGTGCATCCTGTAGAAACTCATTGTAGCCTTCGCGAAAGTCCCACCACACGGCTGCCGATACTTTTACGTGCGGTTTCTTCTTTTGAATCGCCTCATACGTACGGGCAAGGAGCGCGGTGATCGCATCGCGCCGAAAATCAATCCATTCCGCTGGATATTCGGACGGCGTACCGCCAGTCAGTTTCTTGAACTCTGCCAGCGAAATTGGATCATATGAGTAGCCAAATCCGGGGTAACGTATAAAGTCAAAATGCAGCCCATCTACATCGTAGTTTTCTATTACTTCCATGTAGACTTGAAACAGGTGATCCTGCACCGCCGGGATAGTAGGGGAGAGAGAACAATAAACCTTTGTTGGATCCTCATAGTTTCCTTCCTCGTCAACTACAAACCAATCGCGGCGGCTGTTCCAAAGCTGACCGGAGTCGGGATGTGGTGTCTTACCACGCCACGCAGGATAGACATTGATCCAGGGGTGGAGTTCCAGCTGGTGCTTGTGCGCTTCTTCGACCGCAACCCCTAAGGGGTCCCAGTCCGGGTTCTTGCCATCAAAGGCCATAGCCCACGGCTCAAGGCGTGATGGGTAATAGACTGTCCCATTGCCGCGAATCTGAAAGAGAATGATGTTAAAATGGTAGTCCGCGGCATTTTGCATAATACGCTTTACATCCTCAGGCGATTTATAGCTATCGCGGATAACCCAGAGTACGCGAGCTTCTTCCGTTTTCGCCTCAGCTGCAAAGCAAAGCAAAAAAAGCAATCCTACAGCAACGATGGAAACAAATCGGGCTTTACTGGCATACATGATTTTCTCCTTTCCTGGACAAGGCGATTCAGTTCTTCTGTGGTATTTCTTGTAAAAAGGTCAGAGAAAAATCAACACCTTTTAGATTTAGGGCTCTTTGTCAGATAGGTTAGCAAAATAGCGATCGAAACACATAGTAAATACATGTTCCTTAGGCTTTTGCAGAGAGGATTGCGTTCATAACAATCTGTTCTTGTAGCCCCCTCACCCCATCCCTCTCCCGCTGGGGGAGAGGGGGGATAGGGTTCTCCGTCTGCTGGAATATCCTCTCCGGATGAATGTCAGTGATTTTGTCTGTCACTATTTGCCTGCGCGAAAGCAAACAGAAGTCTGCTCAGTGTTTTTTCCTCTCCCCTGGGGGAGAGGGTCAAGGTGAGGTTGAAAATGCGCCTTGTGCGTAGGGATTATCTTTCTTTTAAGAATGTTAACGCATTTGACAAAGAGCCAGATTTAGATATTTTTGATGTGCGCCGCTTACGTTACATACTTGTCGAATAGCTCACGCACAGAGCGCGTCGTGTTGAGGAATGTGTCGGTGAGGGATTTGGAGGGAGCGAGCGCGTGGCCCAGCGAATTTTCCAAAGGCCCTAATCGGGCCGCGGATTTTGGAAAGATGTCTTTTGGCGTCTCGAACATCAGTCGCACGCGGCCTTCCACGGTTCGTAAGAATTGATAAGCACTGGTGAGAAAATCAGAATCGGTTTCGGATATTAGATCAAGACCTTTCAATCTGTCCATTGCATCCAGCGTGTTCGTCACCAAGAGCTCAGGATGATTGGAACAGTGTTTAAGCTGAAGGTATTGAACCAGAAACTCAATGTCCACAAGTCCGCCTTTGCCGCGCTTAAAATCCGCAATACCCCATGAAGGAACTCGCACGCTCTCTTCCAGACGCCTGCGCATATTGCGAATTTCCTCAACCAGATTGGCCTCGCGAACCGCTCTCTGAATGTGTTCTCGAATGGCGCCAATGATTTTCTCCGCAACTCCCAGATTTGCGCCGATAGGGCGGGATCTGAGAAATGATTGCCATTCCCAGACACGGGCTGTTTCGTGGTAGTAATCCATAAGCCGTTTGCGCGTGACCACCAATGGGGATCCGGCGCCTTCTGGCCGCAATTGTGTATCAATCTTAAATAGCATGCCCTCAGGGGTAATGGCGGACATGGTTGATATGAATTTTTCCACGATAGGAGTCACGCGGGCCACCGCATCTTTTGGAGCATTGTCGGGCTCGTCGTAAACAAAGATCAGATCCAGATCAGAGAAGTAGGTAATTTCTTCGGCGCCGAACCCGCCCATAGCCATGATGCAAAGAGGTGCATTGGGATCGAATGGCTTGATGAGGGCGTCGTTATGTTTAGAATCTGTGAGGCGCGAAATTAGCAAGTTCCAGGTGGCGTTCACGCAAGCTTCTGCGAGGGCGGTAATTTCGCGAGCCAGAGCGCGTTGCGAAGGTCTCTCCACGAGGTCTTTCGTCCCAATTCGCAGGAGCCAGAGTTCTTTTTCCCGGCGGAGTCTCTTCAGGTTTTCTTCAAGCGACTGATCCCCATCAAGCCGCGAAAAAAACTGCTCTGTTGCCCTTTGCGCATTGAGCAGCAGCGCCTGATCTTCAGGAGAAAGCAGCGTATCCAGATATTCCGGGTGCGCAATGAGGATACGCGCCAGATAATCACTTGTGCCAAGCACGGTGAGCAGCAGCTCAAGAATTGTCGGCTGTTCGGCCAGAAGCTGGTAGTATCCGGTCATGCCTTTAGCTGCCCGCAGGAGGCTATCGAGGTTTCGAACCGCAGAATCGGGGAAAGGTAGCGTCTGGCACAGAGCCAGCAGCTGAGGAAACAGCGCGGCAAAGAACTGCTGGCCTTCTGCCGTGACGTACGTATCTCTTGTACCATACACCATGCTGCGGAGGCTGTTGAATGTAGAGTCTTCGTGAAAGCCCAATTGTCTCAGCAGCCGTCGCCCTTCCGCTGTGAGAGAGTCGGCTTCCAGGCGTGCAAAAAGCCGTTCTTCATCTGTTCGTTCAGGTTCAGCGGCCTCCGCGTGAAGGTATTTCTGGAAGAGCCTGTGCACCTCGCTGGTGAATCGGCCGTACTTATGTCTGAATGAATCTGCGAGAGTCGCGGCGCGTGTTTTTTTCATCCCAAGTCGCAGGGCCAAGTTGCGAAGCTCATGGTTGGCTGTTGGAAGGAGGTGCGTCTGGCGATCAGACATAATCTGGAGCCGGTGTTCCACTGTTCGAAGAAAGCTATAGGCGCGGTCAAGAATCTTGTGTTCGCCCCGGGAAAGAATGTTCAGGCGTTGGAGCTCGTCCAGCGCATCGCGGGTGGCTCTCGTACGCAGCGAGGGTTTTTCGCTGCCGTACACAAGTTGAAGTGCCGCCACGAGAAATTCGATCTCCCTGATACCCCCATAGCCTCGCTTAACCTCGCGATGTCGGGTCGCCGGAACCAGCACTTCGTGGTCAATACGCTCCTTCAGGCCGCGTACCTCAGCAACCAGAGATTGCGGGGAAACAAGCGTGTCAAAGGTGAACTGCTCGATCATCCGCTCAAGGCGTTGCCCCAGATCAGCGTTGCCTGCCACCACGCGCGCTTTCAGGTAAGCCAGTTTTTCCCACAACCTCGCCTGAGTCAGAAAGTACGTCTGTAAACTCTCAACCGACCGCGTGATCAGCCCTGTGACACCTTCGGGGCGAAGCCGCGTGTCTACCCGATACAGGCGACCCTCATGCGTTGCCTCACTCAGGAATGCAATAAGCTGTTCGCAGAGCTTGGTAAAAAACTTGTGATTGGAAATTACCCCGCTTGGCTGCTCCGCATTGGAGAAAATGCCTGCGGTTTCTCCCTCATCCTCGTAAAAAAATACCAGATCAAGGTCAGAGGAATAGTTCAACTCTTGCCCGCCCAATTTCCCCATTGCGACCACGCAGAACTGACACTCGCGCTTGTCCTCTCCGGGTGAAGCAAGAAGCGGCGGGCCATGATGAGAAACTAGCGCCTCGTAGCAGATTGTAAGTGCGGTCTGAATGACCGCGCTAGCCAGGTGGGAAAGTTCGCGCGTGACCTGATGAATATCTGCCAGCTCCAGCAGATCGCGTGTCCCGATGCGTAGCATCTCTTTTCGTCTCAGGCGGCACAGGGCATTTCGTTTCGCCTCAACAGAGCGGAAGATGCGGATTGCAGACGAGGCGTCTCGTGCATACTCTGCTTCATCTCTGTCCTTCTCCAGCGTATCTTTTTGCAAGGTCCATTCGAGATACTCTGGATTACGAATAAGCACGTCAGCAAGAAACTGGGAGAACGCGAAAATCTTAACAAGCAATTGTACCGCCACAGGAGAGCCACGCAGGAGAATGAACAGGGAATAGCGGTCAATCGTTGTGTTCGCAAGGCGCTCCAAGTTATTTAGAGCCATATCCGGATCGGCACACCGCACAAGCTCTTTAAGGAGCACAGGGAAGAGCTCGAGGAGAAACGGACGCACGCGGTCGTCCTCTGCCAGACGATGCAGGTTGGCTGCTGCGCGTTCGGCCAGGCGAAATCCGTGGCTGGCCAGCAGCGCTTCAAGTGCCGTGCGATCACCGCTTTCAAGACTTTTGCACAACATGGCCCGGACAGGTTTTCCGCGCATCATGCCTCCCGGTTTTCAAGGCTGCACTTATCCAGATGGCAGAGTTGGTGCATGAAAACGAGCGGATGCATTAGTATATCCATGCGAGATTCCAGCTCAAATGCGGGGCCTAAACAACCAGTGTACGCCATCGCCAGCTGCCGTAAAGCTTTCCCGTAATCAGTCCGAGGTTACTCACCAGGTCACACACGGGCACCGCGCGCTCAAAGCGATCCCGGGTTGCCACGTATGCGTATGGAATTTTCAGCAAGGCCTTGAGTGCCCAGATGTACGGTGGCAAATCAATCAGGCACCATTTTCCAAATCGTGCTCTATGTCTGGCGAATAGAGCGGCATTGCCAAATCCATAACGGAAGCATTGATTAAAAAGCCTGCGGATTGTTTTTCCGTGGCGGTGGTACACAATGGCATCGGGCTCATAGTCCAGGCGCAGCCCAGCCCATTGTATGCGCCAGCACAGGTCAGCATCTTCACCATGAGCGACACCAGCGACATCGAGGGTCTCGTCAAAATAGCCTACCTTGTCGAATACTTGTCTGCGAAACGCGGCGTTTGCCGTCACAATGAATGGAAGCCCGAATGGTCTGCTTGATTCGAGCATTTTTTCTTGATCCAGAATTCTCCGCAGGACGATGTAACGTTCAACAATTGATGTGGGATGCCATGCCTCAACGCGGCCACCGCACACATTAACGTTTGGCGATTCAAAGCGGCTCATGAGCTTTTGGAGCCAATGTGGATCAACCACGCAGTCGCTGTCTATAAAGGTAATGACCTCGCCGCCGGCTTCGCGCACGCCGCAATTGCGAGCGCTAGCAGCGCCTTGCCGCGGCTCTGTGACCAGTTTCACCGGATACGCTTTGGCAAGCTCCGGTGTCCGGTCAGTTGATCCATTATCAACAACAATCACCTCATAGCAGTCTCGCGGATAAACTAGCTGACCCAGGCTCTCCAGGCAGTCTGGCAACGTGCTTTCGGCATTGTACGCGGGTACGACAACTGATGCGGAAAGGGTCATTGGGTTACTCCTGGGCGTTTGAATGCTCCTCTTGTGCATTCTGCAGGTGCGTTGGCGTACCAGCACCTGATGTGGGGGCTTTCGTAACTTCTATCACACAGAACCAGCAGAGCTGTTTTAAAAAAGGGAGCACAGAGAGCAGCACATAATCAATTGAATTGAGCAATCGCAGGATGGAGTAAAAGGTTCGGACGTTTCGCCGGACGTACTGCCAGAAGAACGCGAGAAATGAAAGTAGATAAAAGTACTTCTTGGAACGCTGTGCGAACGGGCGCGTAAGCTGCGCCAGATGCTTGCGATCGAAATACGTCGTAATGTCCTTCCAGATTCTTGGGCCGAATAGTGCCCGATAGCATCGTGCGAAGGGATTATACTTCAGCGGCTCGACAAAGATACCTTTCCCTCCCGGCACAAGCACGCGCATGATTTCACCCACGCTCTCCTCCAGCGATGTATGGATCAGCACTGATTTGGTGTAGATGTAGTCTGCTATCGCGCGTTGCAGGCCGAGTGCCTCAGCCGCTGAACAAATCGGCACGATTCGGTTGTCAAGCCCTTCCTGGCGACTGAGCTCGAGCAGGAATTTGAGACGCGCAGGTGATAGATCTACAACAATTACCCGTGCCCCTTTGCGTGCGAGAATGATAGCATTGATACCGAGGCCACCGCCTAGCTCAACTACCGTCTTTCCCTCCAGAGGCCCCATCAGCGCATAGGCATGCTGTTGCTCAGGAGTCTGATAGAACGCGATCTCCTCCTCTAGATTGAAACGGCCGCGCCACTGCGGATCGCCAAGATTCCTGGCGTCAATGTTACTATCCCAGTAGGTACGCTGCAAATTTTGGTTTGACATTTTGGCGCCGCCTGTTCGGTGTGAAGCTGTTCTAGCGCACTACGGATGCGTCGTTGTTGCAAAACGGATTTTTTTGAGAGGCAGCTGCTCGAAACTGCAGTACTCTAAGGAGAAAGGAAAAGCACAATGCCTGCGGAATGTCAAAACTTTCAAGAGCATCTCAAAGATTGTAGCTGCACCTATACATCCTGCTCGCGCAGGGGTCTCTGTTGCGAGTGTCTGCGCTACCATTTGCGCATGAAGGAATTGCCTGGCTGTTGCTTCACGCCGGAGGTTGAAAAGACCTACGACCGCTCCTTCAAGCGGTTCGTCGAGATGTGCAAGAGACAATGAGCCAGGAAAACCTTAGCATGGTGCGCGGCACCAGCCATCATTGTGCATCAGAGAGCGTTTGGGAGGATTCTTAAATTAAACGTTTAAGAGATTTGCTTAGTCACCAGTTGGCTGATCCTTGCGTTGGGCCTGCTTTATCTGCTGTACCTCTTTTTGCAGATCAGTAATGAGCCGCATCTGAATCTCGCTCAGACGTCGCAATGCCTTGATCTTTGAAATCAATAATTCCGTACTGGCAATCAAGGTGAGCAGCAGAAGGACAAACCAGAAGAATACAAAGAATTGCTCGGGGTCTTTGGTGTGGATAATTCTAGTGACTGTGAGGATAAATCCAAACCCAGAGACAAAAAGCAAAAAGATCACCGCCGGTTCCCACCATTTCACCGACAGGCGATCCTTGAGCCGATAAATTTCTTTTATATCTTTGATCTTTATTGTGGCCGTTACTTCTTTCACCAGCATCTCGGGATCCTGTGGTAACGGCCGCTGACTACTCACACCGCCCTCCTCTTTTACTCTTGCTCAATGCTGTCACAATTTATCCGGCACCCGGAAGGCGGGGAGATCAGGCTAATTTATTGCCACAATTGCTACAGAATTTGGACCCGCTTGGATTTGGCGTATTGCATTTTGGACACGGGGCTCCCCCAATTGTCTCCCCACAATTGGGACAAAAGTTAGCATTCGGCGGAACCGGGCCATTGCATTTCTTGCACAACATTGGTGGCGCAGGCACACCTGCAGCAGGTGGTTGCCCTGCCGGGGTCATGGCCTGTTTGATCATCCCCGGTAGCATTATCCCAAAGCCAGCGCCCAATCCCAGCCCCATGCCGGCTGAAGCCGTGCCTGCAGCAGCACCATCTCCATCGGCTTCAGACGCCTTCTCTATCGCGCGCGCCGCTTTGAATTGCATGTAGCGGTTTATATCCCCGACCGCGCCCATTCCCGAGCGCTCGTCAATGACCTTCATTACCTCTTCTGGCGGCGTAATCGAATTGATCACAAAATCCAGCAGCTCAATGCCGTTCTTCTGGAAGTCCTCGAGCACGCGTGCCTTGGTCCCTCCAGCCAGCTCGTCGTAGTACTTGGGCAGATCGAGAATCGTCTTCATTGTTTCACCCAGAAGGTCGTTGAGCCGTGCCACAATGATATCACGCAGAAAATCCTGGATCATGTCGGTGGTGTACAAGCTTTGCGTGCCGACGATTTTATTGACGAACAGGGCTGGATCCACAACCCGTAGCGCGTATACGCCAAAAGCCCGCAGACGGATCATATTGAATTCGGAATCTCGAAACGCCACGGGTTGTTTCGTGCCCCACTTCAAACTAATAAATGCCTTGGCGTTGACGAAAATTACCTCCGCCTTAAAGGGACTTTCAAATCCGAAGGGCAGGCTGATCAACTTCGTGAGAAGCGGTAGGTTTAGTGTGGAAAGAGTGTAGCGACCCGGGCCAAAGGTGTCCAATGCTCGGCCGTCACGAAAGAAAAGGGCGTATTGACTCTCGCGCACTATAAGCTGGGCGCCGAGCTTAAATGTGCCCGAGCCATCGCGCGGGATGCGACAAACCATTTGCTGGCCGGTTGCGTCGAACCACTCAATGATTTCTAACGCTACTGCCATGATCTTCTCCTTTGTGTTATTAGAGGCCTTTGTATTTCAAAATCAGCGACTCGCGTTCTTCCACCAATGCTTTCAACGCGTCACCATCGGAGGCAAGAGAACGAAGGCTGTCGGCAGTTAGCGTGGTATCAGGTGCGGCTGTCTTTGTATCGAGCGTTTTCTTGATTGCCTCAACCTTCTCCATAATGCGCCGATCCTGCTGGTAGAGAATATCCAGCTCGGTTTGCTTGATCTTGATGGCATCAAAAAATCCTGAGTAGCCGTATGACGCAAAGCGCAGCTTATCGGCCAGACCTTCGAGTCGAAGATTCAGCCGATCCACATCATCCAACAGAGAGAGTTCACCCTTGTCGGTCAGGCGAAGACAGGCTTCCCGCAGGGTGGTGATAAATTGCTTGATCATGTTGCTTACGTATGTTCGAAGCTCCTTGTCCGCTTCGCGTCGAATGTCCCGGTCGCGGTATCCGCGGTAACCTGGAATCCAACGTGCAATCTTATCCAGAACGTTCTGTTCGTCGAAAATCTTTTCGCGAAACTTGTCCATATCCGTCCTATCCTTTTAAGGTTATACCTATGCTAGCATTGCAGCTCACGAGAATCAACAAAAAAATCCGTGTTTCGTGCCGATTTAAGCAATTCTTTTCGAGACCACCAGCACGCATCGGCGGTAAATGAAAAACGGTGCAGGCACTTTGTACTAGAGGCCAACACCGCAAAATATATTCATGCTTGCAGCGGGGCTTTTTTACCGGATCACTTTTACCAGGTTAAAATAGGGGAGCAGTATCGCCATCGCAACAAAGGCTACCACAAAGCCCATTATGATGATTAACATAGGCTCGAGAATAGAAGTAAGTCCCTTCAGAGTCACGTCCACATCGTTATCATACGTATCAGCGATCTTGATCAGCATGGTGTCCAAAGCCCCCGCTTCGTCACCAATCGAAACCATGTCGACAACAATCGGTGGAAAGACACCGCCTGTACGCATGGGCTCTTCCATTTTGCCGCCATGCTCGACGTTCAGATGGACTTTTGTCAAATTACTTGCTACCAGAACGTTTTCCGAGGTCTTTGCCGTGACGGAGAGTCCTTCGAGCAGTGGAATCCCAGCAGTCACCAGGTTCCCCAGGGTTCGGCTAAAGCGGGCCACGTTAATCTTTGTATTGATTGGGCCGACGATTGGAAGCCGAATCTTTAGCCAGTCTAGCAAGTAACGACCTGAGCTTGTTCGGGCGAATCCGATAAGCAGAAAAATGGCGATGACAATAATCGGAATATAAATTAAGGTATAGTGGCGTATGATGTGTGATACAAACAGTATGATTTTCGTCGGGCCAGGTAATTCGGCCCCTTGACTGGCGTATACGGCTTCGAACGTCGGAATGGCAACGGTCAGGATCACCACAATCACAGTCAGACAAACCAGAAGGGAGACAACCGGGTAGAGCAACGCCGAGCGCACCTTATTCTTAATTTCCGCCTTCTTCTCCAAAATATCGGCAAGGCGCTTCATCGAGCTCTCTAGAATACCTCCGACCTCGCCTACCCTGGCCACGCTGACGAACAGGTGCGAGAAGATACGCGGATGCTCAGCCAGAGCGCTTGACAATGTCTGGCCCTCCTCGACCCGTTGGGCCACCTGCTTCACCACGGCCTTCAGGCGCGGATGCTGAGTCCGCTGGCTTAGTATCTTCAGGCTCCGGAGCAGAGGAATTCCCACGTCAAGCAACGTGGCAAGCTGGCGGCAGAAGGTCGCCATGTCGGTGATATTTGGAGGGAGAATGCGGATCGGCTGTTGGAGGCGGCCTGGGCCTTCTCCCATAGGCTCACCGGGTCTGGGCTGACGCGTCTTCGATACAGCTTCAGCCTCTACCGCATGGGTTTTGATTTTGCTCTCCAGTGCATCTTTTACAGAATCTGCCTCCGGTTTTTTCTTTTCAAACTTTTTGGACGCCATGTTTTAGATCCTCCTTTGTGGGCCCTGTCTCCGGCACGGAGTCTCTTCCTTGGTGGGTATTAGAATTCACAAGACCAGATGTAGCTCTGACGCCGTAGCCCGACCATGCCTCACAAGAGAAAAATCGTCTCCATCACCTCTTCGGCCGTGGTTATGCCGCCGTATATCTTCTTTATGCCACTCTGCGCCAGGGTGGTCATTTTGTTAGCCATGGCCGCCTTCATCAGGGCCTCTTCCGATGCATTCTCCGTCACCAGCCGCTTGATTGTTTCGTCCACGACCAGGATTTCAAAAATTCCTGTGCGACCCCAATACCCGGTATTCAGACAGTGGTCGCACCCGCGACCACGATACATGCGCTTCTTCGAACGATCAGAGATGCCCAGATCCTTAAGGATGCCTTTCGGCGGCACGTATGAAATTTTGCACTTCGGGCAAGTCTTCTTGACCAAACGCTGTGCTATAATAGCGATAAGTGCGCTGGACAGCATGTAGGCCTGAACGCCCATATGAATCAGCGCCGGAATGGCACCAACCGAAGTGTTTGTGTGGAGAGTACTGAAGACCAGATGTCCGGTCAGTGCCGCGCGTATCGCAATATGTGCAGTCTCCTGATCGCGAATTTCTCCAACAAGTATGATGTCTGGATCCTGGCGCAGTGTCGAGCGCAGCAGCGTTGCAAAAGTGAGGTCAATATTGTAATCTACCTGAACCTGATTAATGCCCTCCAGCTCATACTCAACAGGATCTTCAATCGTCACGATGTTGCGTTTCTCGTCGTTTACAGCATTAAGAGCTGAATAAAGCGTTGACGTCTTGCCACTCCCTGTTGGTCCGCTCACCAGGATCATGCCGTAAGGTTTGCGAATGATCCGCTCTATCAGTGCCTGCTGATCTTTGTCTAATCCTAATGCAGACAGTCCCGTCAGCACCGTTGCCTCACTCAAAATACGAATCACAACCTTCTCGCCTAAATGCGTGGGGAGTGTTGAGACCCGAAAGTCGTAGTTATTCTTGCCCAGTTGCAAGAAGAAATGCCCGTCCTGTGGGCGCCGGCGTTCAGTGACGTTCATGTTCGCCAGCACTTTAATCCGCGAAATTACGGGGAGCTGCATCTCGAGTGGGATTGGCATGATGTTATGCAGGCTGCCGTCAATACGATATCGCACGCGCAAGGCTGATTCTTGTGGCTCGATGTGGATGTCGGTGGATCGCGTGGCAATGGCGCGCTCGATAATCGAGCTCACGAGCTGGACAGTCGAGCGATTGTCCACAAGGGTGTCAATTCCCTCGACTTTGATTTCGCGCGGCGTGGTAGGGGTCGCAGGTTCAGGCGCTTTTGGTGCACCCACTGCTCTGACTTCTGCTTCCTTAAGGGAAGGTAATAGTATATTGATCTTCCGAATAATTTCACTCTGAGGGGCAAAAATCGGATAGATGTTGTACCCGGTCAGCAGCGAAAGGACATTAATGAGCGCCAGATTCAGCGGATCAGCTGTCACAATAGAGAGACTATTCTGTTTCTTGCTTATCGGCAGAATGAGCTGTTGGCGAATGAATTGTGTCGGTAAGAGCTCCAGCAGCTCCTCCCTCACAGTAATCTCACCCAGCTCAATGGAGGCGAA
This sequence comes from uncultured Candidatus Sumerlaeota bacterium, assembly GCA_964454265.1. Taxonomy (GTDB): domain Bacteria; phylum Sumerlaeota; class Sumerlaeia; order MWCT01; family JAUWMI01; genus JAUWMI01. Next base: position 18,120 of record CAYVXD010000065.1, read on the forward strand.
ATAGAGTCCTTCGTCAACGGCCTTCAGCAGTGCATTCTGCTCAAGCAGGCCGTTGGCATTCAGGACATTCCGGAGTTGTTTCCCCTCGTCCTCGCTTTGCTCAACTGCAGCGTCCCAGTCAGTCCTGCTCACCAGGTTGTTGAATACCAGGATGTCCCTTGCCAGACGCAGGCGGTTCTTGCGCGATAATTGGTTGGTCGGATTGGCAACAAGTTTGCTAACTACCTCTGGTGTCAATAGCCCCTCGGCCACAAAGAGCTCATAGTCAGACGCGGTAATTTTCGGCCGCTCGCTGAAAAATGCTTTGATCCGTTCTGCTGGCCCCAGATGCTCATCAAGCAGAAGGGAACCAAGAGCTTTCAGTTTGGTCTTGTTGGCCTTCAGGATATGGATAATCTCTCTGGTCGGAATATGGACAGCCTCGCTCAATACTTTTTCAATTTCTTGGTCTTGCTTCCGGCTGAACGGCAACTTGATCTCTAGCATTAAGAGGTCGCGATATGTCTGGAGCGATAGGGCGTCGGACTTCAGAATGGCACCCAGCTGTTTACCTTCGCCGGGTCGTTTCTTGGCGACGTAGGTCTTCCACTGCGTCTCGTCTATGAGGCCGGCTTCTCGGAAGAGCAGAGCCAGTCGGGCAGAGGTGGTCTTCATTTCTCTTCTTGCTGCTCCTCAATGATGGAGTGTCTAGTTTCTTTCAGCACGATTGCCGTTTTGCGGTTCCCGACACGATTTGCCAGCACGTGGCGCTCTTTGGCCAGGTGTTCTCCCAGGTACGGAACTTCGGCGCGCAGTCTCAGCACAATATCGCCTTCCACAAAATTGAGCGCCTCTTGGCGGTAGAGCTCTGCATCGGTATGCAGCGGTTCGATGATGCCTGTACCTGTTCCGTATGGAAAGGTAATAGAAAATTGGGTTTGTGTGCCTGTAGATTCTCCGGTCGAGTTGCGGAGCATTTGACTTTGAAGGGAGTTCAATAAAGTGTCCAGCCGCGTGTCGGCTTCCTGAAGCGCCACAGCGCTGATCCCTGTGTGCGCAAGGGTGGCAACTCCTACCACCATTATGAAGAGCGTTGCCAGCACGCCCAGCGCAGCAACCAGGGCGAACCCGTGTTTCTTTAAAGTAAACGTAGTACCGATTTTGATTTTAGTTGCTCGGATTTGCATTGCCTTGTTCAGAGTTGTTCCTTGCTCGAGGGGAGAGCAAGAGATGTTGTAATTGTCACAGGTTCTACCCGGTCCGTAGCATCGCGAATAATAACCGTAATTTCGACCACTCGCGGAACTGCGCCCGGTTTAAGAGCAACGACCCATTGAGGGCTCAACATCTCAAAAGTGCTCGCGTACCGAAAGCGCACTTCGCTTTCTACGTCTCCCACGCCAAGACCAAGAACACCAAGAGCCTGCTCGCTAGTTTCGGTCTCAGGGGAGGGAGAAGCCACTTTTTGCGCAAGTGGGGTTCTCTCCATCATCACACGATTCAGTTGCGTCTTCGCATCCCGCCCGTTGGTGATCAGATACTGCAAGGGCTGGCCCTCCTTTGCCATATGCAGGGAAAGAAATTGCATCTGGTTTTCAGCAAAGTGCATAGCGCCAGTGGGCGCCGCTTGTGCCAGCTCACCACTAGGGAAAAACTGTTTGAGCGACTTCACTATAGTGTTGGTGATGAGGCTCCCTTCCTGCCGCATGGTCGCTTTCAGAATGTTTGCATTAGTAGCGGCGCTGGTGCGTATCAATATGCCAAGGATCAGGCCAAAAATAATCAGCCCGCCCGCAATTGCCACAATTAGCTCAATCAGCGTTATCCCGTTTTGTTGGCGTCTCGAGAGGTACTTGATCATCCGATTGGTTCCGCTTGTAGCGCTCTCTATTTATCCGGTAGCACAGGGATCCTTGCCTGTGTACAGCTGTAACAGGCTGGAATCCTGTTCTACCATTTTATCTGGCCACGTTCTCAATCAGGACAATTTTATTCCCTATCGGCAACTCGCTAATGTGAGAATATTTATTCCGCCCGGTCGGAAGCCACCCGGCAGTCACTGTCATTTTGACTATGTTTTCGTTTTGTGGATTCAGGGCAAGATCCGCCTGCCACACTATTCGTGAGAAGAGACGCGTTGAGGGGTAAATATCAGGCAGGTATTGTGTGACGAAAGCAATGCTCTCAGGGTAGGAAACTGACTGGTCGGTGCCCTGCACCTGGCGCAAGCGAATGTAGGAGGTCAGGTTTTCATACCCCGCGGCTTTTAACTCCTCGAGCTTCCCTTTGGCCACGTACATGGCAAGGGACTTGTAATCATTGCGTTCAGACTGTTTTTGTGCGTTGAGATAGAGGTCCAGAACCCCATAGATTCCAAACACCAGGACAATGAGGGCAATCATGACCTCAACTAGAGTAAAACCGCGGGTGCCGGAAAGTCGCAGATTCATCAGGATTCCAGGAGGTATTTAGATTATTAGTAGAAATACATTTGCTCGATCAGCCGTGTCAATACTTTATTTTTTCAATTTCCCGCTGAATTTTCTCTGGATCGCTCCGGATGTTCCCGGCCTGATTACACGCTTATCTAAAATCGTACTCTGGGTTCACGAACTCGGTTGCATCACCCTCGCGTAATGTATTAGGCACACGTGTTCTTGGCAGTTTACTATTCGGCATGGGGCCTGCTAGGACACCATCACAGGAGATATGAGGTTTAAAATGACTTCCAAATTGCTCCTATTTGA
>CAYVXD010000066.1:0-20643 GCA_964454265.1 uncultured Candidatus Sumerlaeota bacterium
ATGTATTTACTATGTGTTTCGATCGCTATTTTGCTAATTTATCTGACAAAGAGCCATTCTTTACATCCTGATTACAGAACAGAGTGGATTTCCACGCGTCCATGAAAACCCGATATTCACACCGCTGGGATTTAAGCCCCAGAGACGCCATCGCCTTGCAGACCAGACTGGCCAGCCGGGTCAGGTTGAAAAATGCCGTGCGCTATCGAGACATTCGGATGATCGCTGGCGCAGATGTAGCCTATTCGAAGGCAACAGATTATTGCTTTGCAGCAGTTGTGGTGTTAAGGTTTCCGGAACTGAGCGTTATTGAGGAGGCAACGCACGTTTGCCAGGCGCCTTATCCCTATGTTCCGGGTCTTCTTACGTTTCGCGAAGCCCCGGCCTTGATCCAGGCATTTGCCAGGATTCGCACAATCCCTGACGTCATGGTGTTCGACAGTCAGGGGATTGCCCACCCTCGGCGAATGGGATTGGCGACTCATCTTGGCATCCTTTTTGATCGCCCATCAATTGGATGTGCAAAGAGCCGCCTGTGGGGGCGTTACGTAGAGCCGGACAAGCTGGCGGGAAGCTGGGTCGTGCTGCGAGACAACCGCAATCGCACTATTGGGTGTGTTTTGCGAACAAAACATGGATGCCGGCCTGTTTTTCTCTCCTCAGGCCACAATGTCAGCCTACCAATGGCCCGGAAGATTATCCTTCGCACCGTGACACACTATCGTATTCCCGAAGTAACACGTCTTGCACACCTGCTGGCGAATACGCTGCGGCGAGACCACCAACGCTAGCAGCCTAGGGCAGGCACACGACCTGCCCCTACCTTTCCGGGCTCAAGCAGAATTCTTCGTTGGACAATCGCGTATTAACCGCTGCTGTGTCACGCAGTGCGGTCCGATTGAAGCAGGTGTCTCAGGCGCCGCCATGCTGCCTTGAGATAGTTCAATACGGTTGGCAGCGATCCAGCGTGCCGCAAGGTGCGCAAAATATACTTTGGCCGTAACGAAAGACGCAGCAATGTCCTTTTTCGCCATCGCGTGAGATCCTCAGCAGAGAGGGTGTATGTCCGCACAACAGCGTGCGCATAGCTGCCCTGGTGTAATTGTTCCGGCTGCAATAGCCCTTCCCTTACGGCGATATCATAGAATTCCGTGCCCGGCAACGGATAGGCGATATTGATGTCGAAAAAGTCCGTGTCTAGCTCGCGTGCGAACTTAAAGGTCTGCTTTAAGGTATTCCGCGTTTCCCAAGGCAAACCAATCACATAGAATGCATGGGTTAGCAATCCATGACGCCGACAAATGCGCATCGCCTCACGTGCTTGCTCGAGTGTAGTGGTCTTCTTCATCTTCTGCAAAAGTTCCTGCGCACCACTTTCCACACCAAATGCCACGACCCAGCATCCAGCGCGTTTCATCCACTCTGCCCGCTCGTCGTCTATGGTATCTACACGGCTATTGCATCCCCAGCGAATCCGTAGACCCTTTTCGCAAATCAGCTGACAGAGCTCTACCACCCATCGCTTGTTCATAGTAAGGGTGTCGCCATGGAAGAGAAACTCCTGAATGTCGTGGTGGTTTACACACTCCTCAATCTCCGCCACGATGTTCTGCGGCGACCGCAGACGCAGCCGATAGTGCGACAGGTGACCTGCCGGACAGAAAATGCACCGGGCCGGACACCCACGGTTAGCGTAAATCACTGTCAGCCGTTTCCCGGTCTCAGGACTCCGATAGAGATTATTATCCAACAAATCTCTCGCCGGAAAGGGGAGAGCATCGAGATTGTCAATAAACGGACGCTCAGCCGTTTGAAATACAAGTGGCAGCTCGCTGTCAACACTGGATCGGCATAGGATGCCTGCAACATCCTTCAGCGATTTTCCTGCAATAATGTCGTAAAGCGTATTCTCCGGCTCACCCAGGAGGATGACATCCAGCAATGGATTCTGACCAAGTACCTCTTCACTGAAGATAGTCAGATACTCGCCCTTGCCGATTGTGACGATGTCCGGGTCAGATTCCTTGGCCAATTCACAGACGTGAAGGTCATCACGCACAGTAGCCGTGGTTGTATTGAAAATCAGATAATGGGGCAAAAATTCGTGAAGGTCGCGGACTATGGCGTGCAAACCTTGCCCCAAGGCCGGATAGTCTACAATACGAACCATTGCCCCGGCCTTCCGTGCCATAGCTCCTAGATATGCAAGATCAATTGGAGCAAAAACGACCTGCACGGTCTGATCCTCAACTCGAGACTGGCAGCGGTCGTCGCGCCGATACAGACCGGAAGGTGGGTTGATGATCAAAACCCGCTTTTGTGATTGCTTATCCATCATATCAGACTGAAACATGTATAGACAATTGCGTATTTATATGCGTGAAGAACTTGATCTTATGTTCCAAGGAAAATGGCTCTTAGTCAACAGTATAATTCCTTACCCCACCCCTGGGGGAAGAAAAGGGCATACTTACTTTACCTGCTTTTTCTTGACACCTGAAAAACCGTTCCTATACGATAGGCCTACTTGTTATTGGGTTTACGCCTTTTACAGGTTTCGTCGAATTTAAAAGCTGACATTTGTTGCAGGTGCAAAGGAAGATAGGATAACAAATTCTCGATCTTGTTTGAATTCCAGAGCGCCAGTAACAACGTTCAACGATTTCCATGCAATACGCTCGCCCTTCCGTTCTGTTTCAAAAGGCGCATCAGCTGCCTTAGTTTTCAAGCGGACCATAGATGGGAGCATAGATGAATGTCGGATGAGATTATTAAGAATCGGTACCAGAAAGCAGAGGCCCTTCGCAAACAAGGGATCAATCCTTTTATTAACCGCTACACACCTGAGCAAAAGAGTAGCGAGATACTTGCCAATGCAGACGAGCTAATCAGCTCGGAACAGCCGGTCAGTGTGGCTGGAAGGGTGCTGGCGATTCGCACCTTGGGCAAAGCAGCGTTCTTCCATATGCAAGATGGAACGGGAAAAATTCAAATCTACGTCAAGCAAGGCATGGTAAGCGACGAAGGTTATCGCCTTCTAAAGCAGTATATTGACACCGGTGACATTGTTGGCATTCAAGGTACGGTTTTTCGAACGAAAACCGGAGAAGTAACAGTTGGCGCTAGGCAATTGCAGTTGTTAACAAAGTCTATGCGGCCCCTGCCTGAAAAATGGCACGGACTACGCGATCAAGAAACGCGCTACCGGCAACGATACGTTGACCTTATCGTGAATGAGAATGTGCGGCGTACGTTCGAGCTGCGAAGCAAAATTGTTGGCAGCTTTCGACGCTACCTCGACAGCCAGGGCTACATTGAAGTCGAGACCCCTATGATGCAGCCCGTCTACGGCGGAGCGCTGGCAAGGCCTTTTACCACCTACCATAATGCTCTTGATATGCCACTATTTCTGCGCATAGCGCCGGAACTCTATCTCAAACGTCTTGTGGTGGGCGGTTTTGAGAAAGTCTACGAGATTAATCGCAACTTTCGCAATGAGGGGATCTCGACGCAGCACAATCCGGAATTTACCATGCTCGAGCTATACACTGCCTACTGGGACTATACTGATATGATGCAGTTTCTGGAAAAGATGATCAAGGTGGTATGCCAGGATGTCCTGTGCTGCTTACAATTCGACTATCAGGGTGAGAAGATAAATCTGGAAGCCAAGTGGGAATATTTTACGGTGCTCAAAGCGATCGAGCGGACAACGGGACTGCGGTTGCGCTGGTCGCATAGCAAGGACGAGATTCGCAGCGCCCTCGGGAAGCGCATTGAAGCGGATGAAGGGCTGTCACCACCGGAGCTGATCATGGCCCTTTTTGAGCAGGAAGTTGAGCCCCAATTGGTACAGCCAACTATTATTACCGAGTTTCCTCGCGCTTTGAGTCCGCTCGCTAAACATAAACCTGATGACCCCCTTGTTGCTGAGCGATTTGAGCTCTTCATCGGACGTTTGGAAACTGCCAATGCCTACACAGAGCTTAATGATCCCAGGGAACAATATGAGCGTTTCCAGGAACAGGCGGAGTTGCGAAAGGCGGGCAAATTGGAAGCTTTCATGATGGATGAGGATTACATTCGGGCGCTGGAGTACGGGATGCCACCAACGTGTGGCCTGGGCGTTGGCGTTGATCGGCTCGTAATGTTGCTGACCAACTGTTCCTCCATTCGCGATAGTATTCTCTTTCCCCTTATGCGGCCGGAGAGTCCCTCCTCAACACAGGAAACGCAGGATGCCACGGATGGTTAATCTGGCGCCTTTAACCTTTGGCGACATCACCCACGGACGCATTCATTCAGGAGCCTGATCTTACTATGACATTTGAGCGGTTCATCAGTTTTCGCTATCTCCTGTCCAAGGAGCACAGGGCTCTTGTCTCGATCATCACGATCATCTCGATTCTCGGTGTTATGCTCGGTGTGGGCGCGCTGATCGTGGTGATTTCTGTGATGGATGGTTTCGACAACGAGCTCGTGAGCAAGATGATGGGGGTCTTTTCGCACATTGAAATCTGGCAGGGATGGCAAGAAGAAATGACGGATTACGAGCAGGTAATTGCAAAGGTCAGCAACGTGCCCGGCGTTGTGGCCGCAGCACCGATCATTACCCGTCAGGCGCTGCTTCAACCCTCGACAGGCATTGAAACCCAGAAGGTCGGCGTGGAGTTTCGCGGCGTTGATCCTGATCGGGAAAGCCATGTAACTTCATTTGCCAAGGATGTTGTCGAAGGCACTGGCTTGCCCGGCTGGCGTGAAGTGGTTATTGGCTGGAAGCTGGCCCAGCGACTCGGAGTGACGGTGGGTGATAATGTGTATGCTATTACGAAGCTGGCCAGGACTGCAAATGGACCCGTTGCCAAAATTGCCGAACTTAAAGTTGTCGGTGTATTCAAATCCGGACTATACGACGTGGATTCAGCATTTGTATATTCCAATCTGGCCACGGTGCGAAGCATCTTTCTCCTTGGCGAGGGCGTGGATTGTGTACATCTGCACGTCGGGAATCCGTACAAGGTCAGGCAGATCAAAGGGCGCATTGCCAGGGAGCTCGGTGGACACCGTACGATCCGCAGCTGGGACGAGCTGAACCGGGCGTTCTTCAATGCCCTGCGCATGGAAAAACTCGTGATGTTTATTATTCTGATGCTTATTATTGTTGTTGCCGCTTTTAACATCGTTGGCACTCTCATTATGATTGTCACGCAAAAGACACGCGAGATCGGCGTCTTAAAATCAATGGGTGCTAACAACACGAGTGTTCTCAAGATTTTTCTCTTTTATGGAGTCACGATTGGAATTGTTGGAACTGCCGTTGGAGTGGTACTCGGACTTGGGCTGTGTGGGCTCTTGAGGTTGATTCGTTACGGCCTTCCCGATGCGGTCTATGGGATTGACACCTTGCCGGTCTTAGTTGAGCCACTGACTGTTCTCATTATTGTTGCGGCGTCGCTGGCAATTTGTATACTGGCCTCCCTTGTGCCAGCCTGGCAGGCTTCCCGCTTAGATCCTGTTGAGGCATTGCGCTATGAATAGTGTCCTTGAGGCAATTGAAGTCAAAAAGCATTTCTTTGACGCGCACCGCGTGCTGGAGGTTCTCAAGGGAGTGAATCTTCGTGTCCAGAAGGGCGAATCCATAGCAATCGCAGGAGTATCAGGGGCTGGGAAAAGCACGCTCCTTCATCTGCTCGGTGCACTTGATCGTCCCACTGCAGGCACGATTATTCTCGCCGGGCATAATTACAATGACCTGAAGGACAAAGAACTGGCTCAGATTCGCAATCGCAGAGTTGGCTTCATTTTTCAATTCCATCATCTGCTTGCGGAATTCTCCGCGCTGGAAAATGTTATGATCCCTTCCTTGATCAACGGATTGCCTCGTGAGGAGGTAACTAAGCACGGAACGCTACTGCTCGAGGAAGTGGGACTTGGCGAACGCTTGCACCATCGGCCTGCGAAGCTATCGGGCGGTGAACAGCAGCGTGTTGCTCTGACACGCGCCTTGGTCAATGACCCTGACCTTGTGCTGGCTGATGAGCCCACAGGCGACCTGGATCTCAATACTGGCGCCGAGATGATCAATCTGATCTGGGCCAATACGGTTGAGCGTGGTAAATCCCTTGTTATTGTAACGCACGACCCGGAAATTGCCTCTAAGGCTCACCGCATATATCGTCTTCACAATGGCATCCTGTGTGACGAAAAAGCTTGAAAGCCTGCAAAAATGTGCTATGAGGACTACACGCATTGGCTAAAGCACCGATTTTTCTCAGCGCTGGTTCGGCAGAGGAGGTAACACGCTTGGGCCTGAAAATTTATCTTAATGGGAAATATGTGGACGAACGAAATGCTAAGATTAGCATCTTTGATCATGGCGTGCTTTACGGCGATGGCGTCTTTGAAGGTATTCGCGCCTATAAGGGCTGTATATTTCGCCTTAAACAGCATCTCGAGCGGCTGTATGCCTCTGCAAAATATATCATGCTGAAAATTCCGTTGACACCCGGTCAGATGACCGATGTTGTGGTCAATACCTGTCGGATGAACAAGATTAAGGATGGCTATATTCGATTGGTGGTGACGCGTGGGCGTGGCACTCTGGGATTATCTCCATGGCTCTGCCTGAAGCCTACCATTTTCGTTATTGCCGACCGCATCAAACTGTATCCCGAGGAATTTTACAAGAACGGATTATCTATAATTACAGTACCGACACTGCGCAATTTGCCCGAAACAACTACCCCCCGCATGAAGTCACTCAACTATCTCAACAACATTCTTGCCAAGATTGAGGCGCATAACTCTGGCGTACAGGAAGCGTTAATGCTCAACCAGCGGGGCTATGTGGTTGAATGTTCCGGCGAGAATATTTTTATAGTAAAAAGCAGTACGCTCTATACACCCCCCGTCTACCTCGGCGCCCTGAAAGGTATCACCCGTGATTGTATTATCGAGATTGCTACTCACCTTGGCTTCCGCGTGATTGAAGAACCCTTCACGCGTTTCGATGTCTTTGACGCTGATGAGTGTTTCCTCACCGGCACGGCTGCGGAGGGCATTCCCGTCGTGAAGGTTGATAATCGCATCATTGGGAACGGCAAGCCCGGGAAGATCACGAAATTGCTCATTAAGAAATATCGCGAGATAACGGCAACCGATGGCGTTATGATTTACTCATGAGACGGCTGGCACGTTAGCCGCAGCAACGCGCCCAATAGCTAATAAATTTGACCATGGGAAAAGGGGCTGTAAGTAGCATCCTTTTCCCATTTTTTTTGTTTGATAGCATAGTTGCAGCTACGTGTTCACATATACGGCTTCCCAGAAACGAGCGCATGGCCCGGGCAATGCGGCACGCTCTGATACCACCATGCACGACTCTTGTCTGGAACGAAACGAGTGCCAGGTAACCACTTTCTTTTTGCATTGACATCCAGAGCCTTCGCTCTTACGGTATGAAATAGACGGCTGTGTATTGTATACGGTTTTCTTATAGTGACTGGGTTTTTGTTTGGCACGTACTTATTGTGATCAACGAATCGTGCAAGGCAATTCCGGGCGCGCGAAATGCAAAGTATCATTCAGAGTGAGCGGAGCGATCCCATGACAGACAAGGCCAGATTGGATGGGGGGCTAGTAGGGATGCTCAGGCGGCTAGCGACATTTGGCCTGATAGGGCTGACTCTGCTTGGCAGTCTTCTCCTGGCGTGCCAGGGCCAGCGAGAGGCATCGCTTACGTTCTATCTGGCCGTGCTTCCCTCCGAAAAAGACGCATATCAGCCGCTTCTGCGCGATTTTTCTAAACAGACCGGTATCGCTGTAAACCTCGTAGCCCAGCAGTATGCCGAAATTCGCCGTGCTCTCCAGGCTGAAGTGATCGCCGGCCGAGGCCTGGCGGACGTGATTGAGGTGGATGTCTACTACCTGGCTGCAATGCAATCGCTGGTTAAAGACCTCATGCCACTTATGAATGCGGAGACCCTCACGGGGATCAACGCCGAAGCTCTGGAGGCCGGACGGTTTGGCGGTAGCCTCTATTACCTTCCTCATCGCTTATCATGGCAAGCTATGGTCTACAATTCGCAATACATCGAGAATCCTCCCGCAACCTGGGAGGAGCTGCTTGACGTGGCCAGGCGCTATCCGGGTCGTATGGGACTTAAGGCTGCACAATACGAAGGACTCACCTGCGATATTCTCTCCTTCGTCTGGCAGGCAGGTGGCGATCCCCTTCGAATGAACGACACTGGCTGCCTAGCGGCTATGAACTTCCTGGCTGCCTATGGAGAGGCATTGAATCCATCTGCCCGAAGCTACAAGGAGAACTCTGTCTTGGAAGCGCAGGAGAAGGAAGAGATTTACCTGCATTTCAACTGGCCGTTCGTGGTGCCATTGCTCCAAGAGAAACAGCTATTGCCCGAGCCAAATGTGGTGGCTCCCCTTCCTGCCGGGCCTGAAGGCAGAGCTACGGTTATGGGTGGTGGGTATCTTGCGATATCCACCGTGGCTCCTCATCCGGAGGAGGCTGCGCGGCTTGTTCGCTTTCTTGCTGGCGCTCAAGCACAGCGGTTCTTTGTGAAGCATCTTGGCTGGATGCCTACTCGCTCGGAAGCCTGGGATGCGCTGCCTCAGGAGATGCGCGAAGTATATAATGGGTTCATTGAGATGGCACCACATGTCAAGCCCCGGCCGCCAGTTGAATACTATGAATCTCTCAGTCGGCTGTGGCAGCAAGCCTTTCGCGATATCGTGTTTGACCACAAGCCCGTGAAAGAAACCATGGATTACTACGCGGCGCAGGCCGCAACCTTGAGAGGAAACAGCCACCCGGAGAATGTCCGTTAGGCAGCAGCGCAACTGGTTTTTTTTCCTTCTTGTGTTTCCCTCCTTGGTGTATCTGCTCCTCTTGATTATTGGGCCTTCGTTCTATGCGGTGAAGCTCGCACTTACCGTGCCTGCGGGAAGTCAGGTGCCGCATCCGACAGCCAGGTTCCCGAGTCTCGTCAATTTTTCCCGTTTGTTCGCCGATCCTGAATTCTGGCTCGCGGTTCGCAACAATCTGGTAATCCCGGTCTTCAGCGTGATAGTTGAGCTCATCGTAGGACTCTGCCTTGCGTTGTTGCTGAGCCAACGTATTGTCGGCCGCGGCGTGTTTCGTACCATAGCCTTACTACCATTCGTGGTTCCTGAAATTGTCTTTCTCATCATCATGAAGTCCGTTTTCAGCGAACATGGTTACCTGAACAGCGTGCTTCAGGCGAGCAATCTCTATGGCGTGTTCTGGCTCGAGCCGCGTAGTCTACTGGCACTGGGCGTGGTCGTACTGGTGGATGCCTGGCACGTTACGCCTATCGTATTTTTAATCCTGCTTTCGGCACTGGAAAGCATCCCTACAGATATTTACGAAGCTGCACGGATTGACGGTACAACGGGCTGGACCTTGTTCTGGTATATTGTATTTCCCCTGCTCATTCCAGCAATTCTGGTTGCGGTTGTCCTGCGCTCTATTGACGCATTTCGCATTTTTGCAACTCCTTTGGTCCTCCTCGGTTTCGAAGGAACACCAGTGATCTCCAGCTATGCATACCACTACTGGATTGACTACTCGAATGAATCGTTGGCGTGCTGTGCCACGACAGTGCTTGCTATCGTCATTCTGGCGTTATCATATCTCTACGTTAAGCTCTGGAAACAGGCGGAAAGAATCGAAGGATGAAACGTAACATTCTGCTTGCGGTTGCGCTCGTGTTGCTTGTGGCGGTCAACGTCGTGCCGCTTTGCTTGCTCGTCAAACAGGCCTTCACACCTGAACGGGAAAGCGTGCAGTGGCCACTGAGTTTCGTGCCCAAAACGCTTACGCTTGTTCACCTGAAGCAAATCGTGAGCTCTGCAAATCTGCTCAATGGATTTGTTCTAAGCATTGTAGCAGCACTGGGATCAACGCTGCTCAGCCTGGTGCTGGGCGTTGTGGGTGGTTGGGCAATCGCCCGTGCCCGTGCTTTGAGTGGTGTGGTGTTGAGCGTTGTCGTGATGGCGCGGCTGTTTCCAACCATCTCGGTCGGAATCCCGATTGCCGTGCTGTTTATTTCCCTTGGGCTTTATAATCATCCGTGGGCTGTCGGGCTCATCCTTGCACATGCAACCGTGAGCCTTCCATTTGTCCTGTTGATTAGCTACTCTACGTTCATTGCCATTCCGCAAACATTGGAAGAATCGGCCCTGGTTGATGGATGCTCGCTCCTGGGAGCATTCATTCGCATCTCGGTGCCCTTAGCAAGACCTGGAATTGCAGCAGCTGCAATCCTCGCGTTTATCCTGTCGTGGGACGAATTTACCTATGCACTTTTGCTTCAAATTACGAATCGCAACCTCCCGCCGCTTATTTATTATTATAGTTCCTATGGAAACATCGGCACGGCAAGTGCGCTATCCTTTCTAATGCTGGTGCCTGCAGTCGTGATTACCTTCGTAATACAAAAGCACATCAAGGCCGGCTATGTAACGGGTGCCGTCAAAGCATAAGAGTTTAACATCGCGGGTTCGGATGAAATTTGTATTGATTTATCCTATTTGGTACTTTATTTTTTTAAAATAAACACGTTGTGAAAGATATGCAGATGAATTTAGGGCGTACCGATAAGGGATTTCAATTCTATAAGTGCTACACGATTGTAGAGCTAACGGGCGAGCAGGCGCGCGACATTAAGGAGTTTGTTGAAATACTCCGCTATGTTGATTCGGCTTCCATTTTTGGCCACACGCATCGGACCTTTTTCAAGCACCACTTCGCGCGCGATCTCTATTCAAATGATTTTGCTTACTGGATATCCGAAGTTTTGCAGGAGCGCCGACTTGGTGAACGCGTGGCAAGTATTGACCTCACATGTTATCAGGATATCGAACAACTGCGCAAGGATCTCATTGAGATCATCGAGAGCTATATTGCCAACCAGGTACAGTTTCGTTCCGTGCCTAAGGGTGAGGAATTTCACTTTACGAAGGTAATCAGTTTGATTCAGCCAACAAGCCACGTGGCGCACTCTATTCGCGAGTTCCTTGACTGCTTGAAACGGGTTGATATTTCCTCTCTCTATTATCATTTTTTTGAATCTGACCTCCGACTGAAACGCCTGACAAACGACTTTTCGTTCTGGATTGAAGATACCCTTAATGGCGCCGAGCTGGCGCACAAGATACAGCGTATTAATCCCTATATGAGCACTCTGGAGGAACTGCGTGAAAAAATTGTCAGGCTCGTCGAGGCCTACCTCAACTCGCTCGCCATCGCTCAATTCAAACAAAAGAAAGGATGAGCTGGTGATCACAGCGCTTCCGTCCATTCGGGACTATGAACCCATAGTGGGGAAGGATTGCATTGATGAGCTCTTCTATCTTGCAGGCAAAATCCAGCGAAGGAAGATTCAGCATATCAATTCTACTCCTGTCGGGGGTGGCGTGGCTGAAATCCTTGCACGCATGGTTCCGCTCATGCGCGAATTGGATCTGGATGCTTCGTGGGATATTATAAAGGGTGGTGACGATTTCTTTGCAGTGACCAAGGAGTTTCACAATGCGCTCCACGGCAAAGCGCAGCTCATTACGGAAGAAATGTACGATATCTATGAACACTATACGAATCTCAACTTAGAGCTGACGCCGCTCATAGGTGATGTCATTTTCATTCATGACCCACAGCCTGCCGGCCTCATCAAGGCCAAGCTACGAGATGGGGATCATCGCCATTGGATCTGGCGCTGCCATATTGACGTATCTAATCCGCACCGCCAGGTATGGCGCTTCCTCAAGAAGTATGTGGAGCGCTATGACTCAGCAATCTTCTCGATGCCCAGCTTTGCCCAGGTGCTTTCCATTCCTCAGTTTCTTATTGCTCCCTCGATTGACCCGCTAAGCAAAAAGAATATCGAGCTCTCGCAAGAGGAGATTCATGGTGTACTGGAACGCTTTCAAATTGATCCAGAGCTGCCAATCGTGACCCAGATATCCCGTTTTGATCGGTTTAAAGACCCGATTGGCGTGATTGAAGCCTACAAGATAGTCAGCCGCCACATTGACTGCCAATTGGTTCTCGCAGGGGGAGGAGCATCGGACGATCCCGAAGGCGAAGAAGTTCTGAGTGAAGTCAAGGCGAAAGCTGAGGGAGATAAAAATGTCCACATTATTGAGCTGGTGCCAAATAGCGATTTTGAGATCAACGCTCTCCAGCGCGCCTCGACGATTATCATCCAGAAGTCACTCAAAGAAGGTTTTGGCCTGACTGTTACAGAGGCTTTGTGGAAGGGCAAGCCAGTCGTGGCCGGGGCCGCTGGCGGCATTGTAACGCAAATTGAAAATAAAATCACGGGCATGCTGGTCTCCTCTGTGGAAGGCGCTGCGTATAAAATTGAATACCTGCTGAACAACCCGGATTTTGCACAGCAGCTGGGGGAGAACGGACGTCAACACGTCTTGCACAATTTCTTGATTACTCGTCACGTGCGCGACTACCTCTTAGTCCTGCTCTACTTGGACCATTTAAACGAGACTATAGTGAAAATCTAGTGGAGAGTGGCGCCCCCGTGTTTCCTGGCAGATTGTAGGCAAAGGACATCGGCCAGCGAGCGATGCAATTTTGGAAAGAAGTTTTGGGTCTATGAGTGCAAAAGAGCGTTTGTACAGTTTCCTAAAAAAAAAGCTGGTTGATTACGATCTCATTCTGGTCTCCAACCGCCAGCCCTACGAACATCGGTATTCCTTGAAGGGCGTTGACTACACCACACCAGCGGGCGGTCTGACTGCTGCTCTTGATCCGGTAATGCAGGCGACCAGAGGAGTCTGGATTGCCTGGGGCAGTGGTACGGCGGATCGAGATGCCACCAATGAGAAAGGCCACGTGAAGGTTCCCCCTGGGAAAGACCTCTACTTGCTCCATCGCCTCTGGCTGACCAAGCAGGATCTTAAGGATTATTACTATGGCTTCTCAAACCAGGTGATGTGGCCACTCTTCCACAATGCCTTTGGACGTCCTTCGTTCAAGCACTCCTTCTGGCGGGGCTACGAGCGCGTAAACCATAAGTTCGCTGCGGCTGTTAATAAGGAACTCGAACAGCGCAAGGGCAGGAACACAATTGTCTGGATTCAGGACTACCAGCTGGCCCTATGTCCCGAATGGATTCAGCGCGATTACGAAACTACTACCCTGCTCCATTTCTGGCATATCCCCTGGCCGAGCTCTGAGCTCTTTGGCATTTGCCCCTGGCGCCAGGAATTGCTTAAAGGGCTCTTGCACAACGACATTGTTGGATTCCACATTCGCGAATACGTCTATAACTTCCTCCGTTCCGTGGAGCGCTATCTGCCAGAGGCCGAGGTTGACTATCGCAACCGCCATGTCGTGTATAAGAACAATATTACCCACATCAGAGAATATCCCATTAGCGTGGACTTTGACCACATTAATTGTATCGCCAGATCCCGGAAAACCGCGGATAGGATTAAGCGTCTCCGCTCAAATATGCGATTTCAATTCCCCATGATCGGACTCGGCGTTGATCGCATGGATTATACCAAAGGCATTATTGAAAAGCTCAAGTCTCTGGCCGTATTCTTAAAAAAATACAAGCACTACCGCAAAAAGTTCGTCTTCGTTCAGATTGCCCCGCCCTCCCGCTCGCGCATTGATCTCTATCGTCGCATTGGTTACTCGATTCAGAATATGGTAAGCGATATCAACTGGGATTACCAATCTGCCGAGTGGCAGCCGATTGTCTTTCTGCACGAAAATCTTCCCCTCGATGAGCTCATTGTCTACTATCGCATGGCAGATTTTCTAATCGTATCGTCGCTACACGACGGGATGAACCTGGTGGCCAAGGAATACGTAGCGTCCCAGGTGGATCAAAAAGGGGTGCTGCTCATTAGCGAGTTCACGGGCGCTGCCAAAGAGATGAAAGACGCCTTGATCGTTAATCCCTTCGATACCGAACAGTTTGCGCGACGCATCGGCGAGGCCATTCGCATGCCTTTGCGAGAACGCAAGGCGCGAATGCAAAAATTGCAGGACTACGTCGCCAAGTACGACATCTACCACTGGCTCTATACCATACTGGCTGATGCTCTGGATATTAGCACCGAACGCAAACTTTTTTAAGCTTGCGGCTTTCCGCTTATGACCGCTGGTCCCACACGCCTTTCGCTGTCAACGTTCCGCCGAAGACTCGCTGGATATGACCACCTTCTCCTAATGTTGGACTACGACGGCACTCTCGTGCCAATTCGCAAACACCCGGCGCAGGCCGTAGCTTCCAGATCTTTGCGTGAGTTGCTCCAGAGATTGGCCAACACGCAAGGAATGACTCTGGCGATCATTTCCGGCCGCTCGCTGCGAGAAATAAGACGTCTACTTCCTTTACGGCGGATCATCAGGACTGGCAACCACGGGTTTGAGATCTCAGGCCTGGGCATGCGTATCGTTCTTCATATTCCGCCGGTGGCCCGAAACGCATTGCAAGAAGTCGGCAATCTGCTGCGCCGACGTCTCGGGAAAATCCCCGGCTGCCTGGTAGAAGAAAAAGGCGTAACAGTTAGTATCCACTACCGCCGCGTACCTGCTCAACACCTACATCAAGTGCGCCAGAACGTTCGGGCAGTGGCCGAGCCATATCTCCGCCAGAAGGTGCTGCGTCTCACACGAGGCAAGAAGGTGTTGGAGTTAAGACCGCCGGTTGAGTGGGATAAAGGGAAAGCAGTTGAGGCAATATGGCGTCATGTTGCACAGCGCGTAGGGTCACGCCGTGTGCTGCCTGTTTATTGTGGGGATGACGTCACCGATGAAGATGCCTTCCGTGCTCTGCGGCATCAGGGCATCACGGTGCGCATCGGCAGGGCACGCCAAACTGCTGCGAGCTATTACCTGCCCTCGCCTGAAGAAATGGTGCGTTTTCTCAAGGCCATATCCTGCCTGGACTGGCACGCACGCAGAGCTAGCTGAACACGACTTCTCGCTCTGTGGCCGCAGATTCATAGATTGCATCCATTATCCGCTGGGCCTGGTAACATTGCTCTGGCTTGACCAGCAGCTCCTTTTCGCCGCGCATCGCTGTAATCAACCAGCGAATTTCCTCAGCATACGGATTTACCTGGCACAGGGCACGGGGCGTAATATCCATCAGGCTGCAGTGCCTTTGGGCAAAAACCTGTAGCGGATAAAGGGTCGCGCCTCCTTTATCTCCTAGCAGCTGCTGAGTGATCTTGTCGCCAAACTCGATATTTGCTGCCCAGCAGGTCTCCAGGCTCATCGTTGCCCCTCCGGCGAAGCGAATCAGGCCATAAGCAAAGTCTTCTACGTCGAACTCCGTACGATCATACTCTCCCCAGCCGATCACTGAGTCGTCCGCCTTGTTTCCAAAGGCCGTATACGTTGCTCCCGTAACTGCTACCGGCTCTGGATGACCCATGAGCCATAGCATCAGGTCGAGAAAATGCACTCCCGTATCAAGCAATACCCCACCGCCTGACTTAGCCTTAATGTGGAATGCGCCCCAGCCTGGGATTCCTGCCCGGCGCAAGCATTGAGCGCGGGCGTAATAGATTGTGCCTAGCTCCCCAGCCTCGATAAAACGTTTGAGAATCTGGGCATCGGTAGAGAATCGGTGTTGATAGCCGATAGTTAATAAGGCGCGCGCGCGTTGAGCAGCACGCACCATCTCAAGCGCCTCCGTGGCGTTCATCGCCATCGGCTTCTCACATAGCACATTGATCCCCGTCTCTAATGCCTCGATCGCTTGAGTTTTGTGGACGTAATTTGGAGTACAAATGCTCAAAATATCCAGCCGCGCTTTTTCGAACATCTCGTGATAGTCAGCATATACATTTTCAATCCCATACTTTTTTGCGAATCCACGTGCACGCTCAACGTCCTGATCAGCGCATGCAACCACCTGAACCTCAGGATTTTCCCGGTACCCCGGCATATGGTATAGCTCCGCGGCTGAGCCAGTTCCAAGAATTCCCACGCGTACCTCCATATAGTCCTCCCTTTTCTCCTATTTTATCCTTGGACGGATACTTAAGACCCCTATCAAAATGGAATTGCAATGATTGCGATATAAGACGAACTTGTAGGGCCGAGGTCACCTCGCCCCTACGTCAGTAATTGCAGTTTCCAAGGCCCCTCAACGGTTTTACCTCCTAGCCCATTCCTGCCTTATTCAAGAAAAAACCAGAATCCTTTTCCTGCACCATTGTCAATGACTTTTCACAGTACGGCCTATCGGCTGGCTGGATAGTATTGGCTCACCTGTGTGTTTTCTCAACGTAAAGAAGCAAGTTTGGCTTTTTACAAAATATCGCTTGGTTTAAGCAGGTTTTCATAGTATACGCAGCTACGTTTTAGGTGATGTGACTGCTTTTGTGCATGCACGCGACAAAAGGCGGACACTGGGTTGGCGCAAGATCAAGACCTCATCGGTGCAGGAGAGTTTGTCAGAATTTATGATCCAAGCGTCGGCGAAAATGAAGAATGGTATATCAATGATCATTGTTTCATTCGTGGTGAGGATGGGATTTGGCACCTGTTTGGTATTACTCATGCCGAACCAGCTAATCCCCTGGACGAGAAGAACTTCGCTCATGCAATGGCCAGGAATCTGAGCCAGAAGCCATGGGATAAGCAGCGTTTTGCTCTGACAGCCGAGTGGAAGAAGTGGAAAGAAATTCATCTCTGGGCGCCGCATGTCATCTTTCACGAGAAGATGTACTACATGTTCTATTGTGCCGGAGATGAAGACCACTCAAAATACAAAATTCACCTGGGCACCTCTTCGGATTTGAAAATATGGAAACGGCATCCAGAGAATCCAATAGTTGTTGATGGTCATGAGGCGAGAGATCCATTTGTGCTCAGGGTAGGGGATAGGTGGGTAATGTATTATACCGCCACCAGTAATCCGTCTGGCGGTGACCACATTGTGGCCTACAGAACCAGCGATGATCTGATCAGGTGGGGAGACCGAGACGTTGCTTTCCGCGACACGATCAAGGAACACTCCTGGAGTCCTACCGAGTCACCCTTCGTTGTGCGTCGCGGCAACTGCTATTACTTGTTCACCGGGCCATGGGGTGGCTATGTCGGTACTCACGTGTTCCGCAGCCCAGATCCGTTTCACTGGAGTGTGGAAGATAAAGTCGGACATATAAATTCCCACGCGGCGGAGGTAATACGCGATATTGACGGCAAGTGGTACGTTAGTCATTGTGGCTGGGGCCAGGGGGGCGTTTATCTTGCTCCGCTCTATTGGAACGATGGGTTAGACAATGCTGAATCCTCAATGCCCATTCCAGATGTCAGTTGTTCATAAGCTAATCTGATATGTCTTTATGGCTTTTAATCAGAAGTAAGAAATTCTAATACTGCATTCATGACATTGTGGCGGATTTCCGCCCTCGTTATTGTCTCAAAAGGGAACCCAAAGACAACCGCTCGATAATCTGCACCTGCGTATGCAATCCCTGCATTGAATTTAGCATCTGCATAGCGAATTACAGTCTCTGCGCCAGAATCCTTTGCTGGTTTCAAGGAGTCTGGCAACTCGACCCCGTATACATCATTCTCACCAATAGCCTCGCTGAAATGAAATTCGCCGACCTGCTCAAGTATGCTACCCTCCACTGGCACAACATTATTCGTCTTGCTGCCGTTATTTGTCACCCAGTCACATTTTAATACAGTACGCAAGAATTCTCGGTCTGATTCTGTAACTATTGGCTCTGTGCCGCCAAGGTCAGTTGCAATGTATGCACCGCTGATAAACAGCCGACCGGAATCTGTGATAAGGTAATCCCTGATCATTGTTTGTTCCATACGAGTTAATGTCTTGAATTGCGGTTGCATTCTGTCAGGTGGAGCAGTTCCCTGGGGCCATGGCGGTGGTAAGGTCGTTCGTTCCTCGCCAAGCACCCAATCAACTACTGCGTAGTTCTTCAGGTCTATTTGTCCTGTTGCAACTGCTTCGTCGCTAACCGAGTCAAACGACCACCCTGCCTGAGCCAGTGCGTCTCCATGAATAATGGCAAAATCAAAGGTATTACCCAGCTCCAGCTTCGTCTCCAGGTCACCATACGATGCACCCCAGCCTGGATTATCATTGGTAAGGAATTTGTGGCTCGGATCGAAATCATATTGGTCTCCTGTAAGTCCCAGATTCCAGAAATAACCCACGCCATGGTCTGCGTTTGCTCGCACTATTCCACGAAAATTCTGACTCTCTATGAAACTCGGCGGCGCAATCCGGTCGAATCCATTTACAATAAGCGCCTTCGGAGTTGTTACACCATCTCCTGTCCGTACGCATAGCACTTCGGAAGCGAAGCTTTTACCACCTTCATTAACCGCTGCGACCTTGAAGCTATAAATCGCATCCGGGTCAAGCCCGTCAATCTTTACTCTATTATCGCTGACATACATACCGTTGTCGAAACTCGCATCAACGCCAGAACGTGTATATACCACATAGCCTTTTGGCACTGCACTTGGCTCTAGCGGGTCATCCTGGGGCTCCCATTGTAGCAGTACCTTCCCTTTACCACTTGCTCTGGCAACGAAACTTTTTGGTGCCAACGGCGCAATCACGGGCTCAAAACCATATTCATAAGCAATAAATCTGAGCATCCCCTTATAAATTGCGCGTGCCACATCAAAACGAAATCGTGGGTCAAGGGCGTATTTCATGTCATCAAAATTCTGATGCGAAAGTAACTCCAGTATCAGTGCAGGAACATTTGGCCGACGCACCTCGCTGTAATCTGCATTCCTTAGCTGACGTCGTGTCCACGTGGAACTGTATTTCAGCCTCAGGTCACGGATTATCTGCGATTGCACTATATCTCCATAGTCTCGATTTAACCAGCGAGAACGTCCATCCGGAAACTGCTCCTCTCTCTTTTCGTCTTCCACACGATATATCATCAACGTTCCAACTACACCTGTTGTAATGCCTGCATCCGTATGAAACCCGAGAGATAAATCAATCGGTACGCCCAGCCCAGGATGCTCTCGCTTTACATTCGGCCCGGACGGCGCTCCACGCAGATAATTCACCCATTCACTTCTTCCTGTGTAGTCCTCAAGATAATCAGGCCCTCCAAATCTTGATTCTATGCCAAGTTTGTAAACAAATTCGGGCTCCACTCCTGCATACTGCATCCAGTACCGGGCACATTCGCAATATCTGGGATACCCACTTATTTTTCCTTCGCGCATCACATCGCCCATCCCACCTCCAAGTTTCACCGCATCTGCTGATAACGTCATTCCTGCGGTTTTCGAATCGTTAAATAGTGCCACACTCCCCCTTTCTGACGAATGCCCCTCACGAAAGTGAAAACCGCCAAGATAAACCCAGGTATTACCGGCCATCTGCTGGTTGACCACAAACTCAGTTTTCCCACCTGTATGATACACTACATAATGCGCATCAGTGGCTCGTTCTGGCGATGCATTGTAGGAGATGTAAATACCATAATAACCACTCTCTGGAATTACTGGTGTCCAACGCGCTACGGCTGTCGCATCCCCTTCAACGGTTTTTACCATTCGGTGATGTCCTTCTCGATGCGGATTCATATCGTCAGGATACGGAGCCAGATAGTTCTTGAATCCAAAGCCGTCGTCCACTTTCCAACTTTCCGATCCCTCTTCCTTAAATGTACCATTTGCGGGAAAGCGCTCCGCGTCATCATCATCCACCAATACTTCATTTATTTGCAAATCACGATCTCTTGGACAGAAAACTACAGCACCCGCATTCTCCAGCATTGGCATTAAGAATGGTATTGTAAAGCTCATCGGCAGCAAATCCTCGACAATGGTGAACAACCTGGGCCTCTGCCATTGCCATCGCTTTTCCTCTGTATCGTAATACCAGCCGTGGCTGTGCCAGAGCGCGATGTAATGATTATAAAGACCTGCCTGAGGGATCGGATCTGGCGAGCTTATATTCCTTATCAGTACGGGCTTTTCTGTTGGCTGCAGTTTTTTCGGCAACAGTCCCGGTGGCCGATAGAGTCCAGGAATATAATCCTCCAGTCGTCTGCCACCTGCATAAATTTCTATCTTTGCATTTTCGATCAGCGGTTTGATCAGGAGAGTAAACCTCGTGCGAAGGTCATCAACCAGCGCCTGTCTCACTGGCTGGGAAACCAGGCCTTGATTAAAATGCAATCGTACTGTCGAATCGTCTACCTCCACGCGCTCCAACCGGGTTCTTCCTGGAAAAGGGCCTTCATAATCTTTGCTCATATTCTTTTGCACATGTTCGTTGATGCGGAGTTGGATCTCGCCGGAAATATCTATCGGCGCCTTGTCCATTGCGCCACCTGTGAGAAACAACTGGCAGGAACTGCTCCCTATAATAATTCCTGTTAGCAAAAACATCATCACATAGTGCTTCATATTACACCTCCTCAAGTTTGGGATTATTATTCTGCATAACTGTTAATTCGATGTTCTTCCTGGTGTTTAAACTAAATATAAAAGGCCAAACATGAACGTCAATGGAAAAACCGAGAAAAAGACTGCTGTAGCGATTTACAAAGTGACTAAAGCACTAACACCATCACATGGTATATGAGGTTTAAAATGACTTC
>CAYVXD010000067.1:0-11862 GCA_964454265.1 uncultured Candidatus Sumerlaeota bacterium
ACTGAGGCACGAGAAGAGCGGGGGATTAGTGTAACGAAATCATTGCGCGTGGAAGACGTGCTGGAATTTCGCGATCTCCGCTTGCGTGTAGTACGGGTCAATGATAATAACATCAACGATGATCTGGACGACAACGTGGAGCTTGTGGTCAATACCCCAACAACCAGCCAGGACATGACCATTGAAGAGTTCCGCTCAGAGTTCATTGATGATTATGAGATCAGCGCGCCGGATATTAGACCCTCCGGCACGCCGGGTGAAGGGCGCGTTAAGCTTGAAATTCGCTACCTGCCACCTCCTGGGGCGGCTCAGGCCCCCGCTGAAGCAACCCCCACACCAACGCCGGAGGAGGGAGAGGCAGCAGAAGCGTTGAGCGTTGATGAAATAGAGACCTTGAATGCGCTGCTCATTCGCTACGACGATCCAGCGAGATTTGCTGAAGTGGCTGAGTGGATCGAGAGGCTGGATATACCTGTGCTTCAGGTCTCTATTGAAGTCCGTTTTGTCGAGGTCATCGAGAGCCGCGCCAGGGAGTACAGTTCGGAATTTACCATATTGAATCTGGGGGAAGGGGTTGATCTAGATTCCAGTTTGTTCAATATGCGATTTGCCCAGGATATGGACGAGTTTCGCAACGAGTTTGAGCCGGGTGTTGAGAGTACTCGGGAGGCGAACCTACTCAAAGGAACAACGATCTTCAACTGGATTATTGCAGGTGGGGAATCCCCGATTAACTATCAGTTGCGGCTGCTTGAGGCAGAAGGGATCATCAACATAGTAAGTAGCCCCAATATTCTCGTGCTCAATGGCGAGACAGCGGATTTTGAGATAGACCGGCAGTTGGGTCTTCCTTTGGTAGATGCGCAGGGGAACTTTATTGCCGGTGCTGGCATCGCACGGATTGATCAGGTGGATTTAAGCGTAAGTCCAACGGTCACGCAATTGGGCTCTATTATGTTAGATATTGATGCGGAGATCTATGATTTTGATCAAAACTTGGGTGTACTGTCGTCTCTACAGCGACCTGGATTAGAGGCAGGGGTCGGGCCGCGCGCCGTTTACCAGGGAACGTATGACTTGGGGCTGATTCGCAAGGATATTAGTACCACGGCGCGACTCCGCGATGGCCAGACCATCGTCCTGGGAGGCTGGGCAGGCGAGCGTTCAGGGGAATACACCTCCGGTGTTCCAATGCTTCGTAATCTTCCCTACTTAGGGAAATTGTTCTTTGGACGTAATCTCAATAAAATTGAGAAGACCACGCTTCTGATTTTCTTAACCGGCCGTATTGTAGATTGATTCATAGCCGTCGGACCGTCAGACAGACGGTGTTGGTTTGTATGCCTCGAACGAAATCTAATCCTGTGGTCTGACCTTCATTTTCATCC
This sequence comes from uncultured Candidatus Sumerlaeota bacterium, assembly GCA_964454265.1. GTDB lineage: Bacteria > Sumerlaeota > Sumerlaeia > MWCT01 > JAUWMI01 > JAUWMI01. The sequence continues at coordinate 1,389 of CAYVXD010000067.1, forward strand.
TTTTACCACGTCTAAACCGCGCACCTGTCGGTTGTTGACGGATTCTTGAGATTGCGGAGTTTACCACCAGAGTAACGATCCAGAAAAAAAATGGTAAGTCTGCCTGAGGCGGGCAAGTCCGAGAGTGAGAGAGCCATTTCTAGAATGCACTCGCTCTAGTTAGGTCAGCTGAGCGCTTCCCACTTTCGTAGAGTCGGCAGATCCGGACGTCGGCACACCTCGCATTGCATCCTTAGCGGCCCGTGCGTGAGTGCCACTTGTTACCAGCCTGATGTCCTGAATCGCGCCAGATGGAACAGCGGGTGATTTCAACCGTTTCGCTTGGAATACTGCAAGAGTGCTGAGTTTCATTAGGAACACCAGCCTGCGATACTAATCATCAGCAAGATGCATATCTTCCCAGTGGTTGTAACGGAGTATTATGGCTCAGACATTGTACATCATTGATGGGCATTCGTATTTGTACAAAGCCTACTACGCGATTCGTGACCTGAGCAATTCAAAAGGGATGCCAACGAATGCGATTTACGGCTTTGTGCAAATGCTGAATAAGCTGGTACGTGAGTGTCAGCCAAAGTATCTTGCAGTTACTTTCGATTATCCCGGGCCTACCTTTCGCAACGACCTCTTTGCAGACTACAAGGCCCACCGGCCCCCAATGCCTGATGATTTACAGATACAGATTCCCTGGGTGAAGCGCATCCTTGCGGCTATGAGAATTACGCAGATCGAACAGCAAGGGGTAGAGGCTGATGATATTATCGGCACTCTGGCTTCGTCGGCTTCACAAACAGGCTTCGAGGTTATCATCCTCACTGCTGATAAGGATTTATTTCAGCTGGTGAGCGACTCAGTGCGCATTCTTCGCACACAGCCGGAAAGCTTTGATGTTTACGACCGGCAGAAGGTGAAAGAAAAGATGGGGGTCTTCCCCGAGCAAATTGTGGATTTCATTGGTCTGGTGGGCGATACGTCGGATAACATTCCAGGTGTTCCATCTGTGGGGCCTAAGACTGCAGCGGCGCTGCTGACAGAATTTGGCTCGGTCGAAAACCTGTTGGCCAATAGTCAGCGCATCGCGAATGAGAAACGGCGGCGGGTCGTTCAAGAGAATTCAGAGCAGGCATTGCTGTCCAAACGCCTCGCTGCTATTAAGACAGACGTGGATCTGCCGGTGAGCCTTGAGGCTTTCGCCTGGGAATTTCGTCCGAATGACGAGCTGGTGCGTCTGTACCGGGAGATGGAGTTTCACTCGCTGCTCGAGGGGCTGTGCGTTTCAGGGCCAAAGCGCGACGTCAACTATCGGACTATTACAACCATTGAGAGCTTGAAAGCAGAAGTAGCAGCAGCGCGGTGCGCAGGCTACGTGGCCATTGATACAGAGACCACATCTGAAAATCCCATGCGTGCAGCACTGGTTGGCATCTCAATGAGCACTGGGCCGAACTCAGCCAGCTATGTCCCGTGTGGACATACGGGTGACTCTGCCTCGGCACAGCAGATATCACTAGCCGAGCTGCGCGATGTACTTGGCCCATTGCTGGCTGATGCTACAATTAAGAAATGCGGCCAGAACATCAAATACGATCTCAAGGTTCTACGTCGGCACGCATTCTCGCTTGACGGAATCGTTTTTGATACCCTGTTGGCGTCGTACCTCCTGAATCCCGATAAGAAATCTCATAACCTCAAAGACCTTGGGCTTAACTATTTGAACATTGTAATGAGGCCAATATCTGATCTAATTGGCAAGGGCAAATCAGCGATTACCATGGCAGAAGTAGAGATCGAGCGTGCTTCGCAGTATGCATGTGAAGATGCGGACGTTACACTTCAGCTTAGCCACATACTTTGCGATCGGCTCAAGGAGGCTAAGCTGTTGCCGTTGTTTCGGGAGATTGAGATGCCCCTGCTCGAAGTGCTCAATGCCATGGAAATGGAAGGCGTGTGCATTGATGTCCCGTATTTAAGGCAGTTATCGCGAGAAATGCAACACAGGCTTAATGAGCTCGCCCAGGAGATTTACCAGCTATCTGGGCATGCGTTTAATATCAATTCGCCCAAGCAAGTGGCACAGGTCCTCTTTGAGGAGCTGAAATTGCCACCACTGAAAAAAGTCAAGAGCGGATATTCCACAGACGTTCGGGTACTGGATGAGTTAAGTTTATCTCATCCTTTGCCGAAGCTGTTATTGGAGTATCGAACTTATGAAAAGCTCAAAAATACGTACGTTGATAGCCTGCCGGAGATGGTTAATCCGCACACCGGGCGGATTCATACCTCGTATAACCAGTTTGTGGCGGCCACAGGGCGTCTAACCAGTAGCGCGCCAAACCTGCAGAACATTCCGGTGCGGACCCTGCAGGGACGTGAGATTCGGAGGGGATTCATCGCGTCTGAGCCGTCGCGAGTACTTCTGTCGGCGGACTATTCACAGATTGAGCTGCGCATTCTGGCTCATCTGGCCGAGGACAAAGGTCTGATCGAGGCATTCCAGCGTAATGAAGACATACATCGGGTTACTGCTGTGAAAATATTTGGCTGCTCACTGGATGAGGTTACACCGGAGATGCGGGACCAGGCCAAAATTATCAACTTTGGCATAATTTACGGCATGTCAGCCTATGGGGTAAGCCAGCAGCTGAAAATTCCTCGTGCCCTTGCAGAGGCCTTTATCAAAGAGTATTTTACTGCCTACCAGGGAGTGAAAGGCTGGATTGATTCAATCCTTCAATATGCACGCAATAATGGCTATGTAACGACCCTCTTGAATCGGCGGCGATATTTGTCCAATATTACCTCCTCCAATGGGACGTTGCGCAGTAATGCCGAGCGCATGGCGATCAACATGCCAGTCCAAGGAACCTCGGCAGATATGATCAAAAAGGCCATGATTGCCATTGATCACGCACTCTGCAATCATGGCTTGAAAGCCAGGATGATTATGCAAGTTCATGATGAGCTGATCTTTGATGTGCCGGAAGATGAAGTCCCTCTGGTCTCTAGGATTGTTGAGCGTGAAATGACTGGTGCGCTCGAGCTGCGCGTTCCCGTGATAGTTACCATTTCTACCGGAAAGAACTGGGCTGAGTGCGTTAGCCACTGACTACTCAGGGCATGGGCTCTCTGAATGGCGCTGCCGATTCCGTTAGGGTTCTGGAATAAATCAGCGAGATTGGTGGAAACAGGGCGCGGCGATATAGCATGGCGGTTCTCGGTCTGACAGGGTCGTTCGGCAGCGGAAAGTCGGTTGTGGCCAGAATGTTCGCCGCGCTGGGGGCCATCATTATTGATGCGGATGAAATTGCCAAGGAGGTGGTGAAACCGGGTACACCTGCATTTCAAGAGATTGTACAGGCATTTGGACGCGAGGTTGTGGATGAACAGGGTGCACTGGATCGCAAAAGGCTGGCTGCAATGGTATTTCAGGACGCCGCTAAATGCGAAATGCTCAACAGAATTGTTCACCCGCGCGTAAGAAAGCGTGAACTTGAGCTCCTGTCCCAGTACAAGGATAATCCGCTTGTGGTTTTAAGCGTCCCCTTATTGTTTGAAAACAACATGGAGCATCTGGTGGACAAAGTCGTTGTGGTAGTTGTAAATGAAGCGGAGAGGATGCGGCGCCTCACAGAGCAACAAGACGGGCTGACGCCGGATGAGATTCAGCGCCGCCTGCAGGCACAAATGCCACAGGAAGAAAAACGAAAACGAGCCAATTTTGTGATTGATAATAGCGGCAGTCTGGAAGAGGCGCAAGCTCAGGTTAAGCAGCTGGCCGCAATGTTTATTGGAGAAATACGCTGACTTCATACCGTGATTTTTATATATAGTGTGGTTTCCACGCCAAATCAGGGTGACATTCTAAATGAAGAAGGGAAGAAGGATAGACCAATGAGAGGGAAGAAAAAAGTAGAAGAAAACAATGAGCAGAATCTTGAGGAGAAAGCGATTGCACCATCGCAGGTGTCAAGCAAGACTGCTGACAGGCCGGACGAGACGCAGGTCATTGATATTGGGGTACTGAAGACCTACACTATCTCCCAGCTCATGAAGCTTGCTCAGCAACTTAAGATTGAGGGCTACTCAAACCTTCGCAAGCAGGACTTGATGTTCAAAATCCTTCAGGCCAACGCTGAGAAGGAAGGACACATGTTCGGCGAGGGGGTGCTGGAGATTCTGCCCGATGGGTTTGGCTTCCTGCGGTCACCAAACTACAATTATCTGCCAGGGCCGGACGATATTTACGTCTCGCCGTCGCAGATTCGCCGATTCAACTTGCGCAAAGGCGACACGGTCTCGGGTCAGATTCGTCCACCCAAGGAGAACGAACGCTACTTTGCGCTGCTAAAGGTCGAAGCGATTAACTTCGAAAGCCCGGAGCTGGCCCGCGAGAAAATCCTCTTTGATAACTTAACTCCCCTCTACCCTCTGGATCGCATCAATCTGGAAGTTGCGCCAATAAAGATGACAAATCGCGTCATGGACCTGCTGACGCCGCTTGGCAAGGGACAACGGGGGCTGATCGTGGCGCCGCCCCGCACTGGCAAGACCATGATCCTCCAGGATATTGCAAATGCGATTACCACGAATCATCCAGAGATTTATCTCATCGTGCTTCTGATTGACGAGCGTCCTGAAGAGGTTACTGACATGGAGCGCTCGGTGAAGGGTGAGGTCATCTCCTCGACGTTCGACGAGCCTGCAGATCGCCACGTGCAGGTGGCCGAGATGGTGATTGAGAAGGCAAAACGGCTTATTGAATATCAGAAAGACGTGGTCATCTTGCTCGATAGCATTACGCGGCTGGCTCGTGCCTACAATACCATCGCGCCTCCTAGCGGAAAGATACTCTCGGGGGGGATAGATTCGAATGCACTTCACCGGCCGAAGCGCTTCTTTGGCGCGGCACGCAACATCGAGGAGGGCGGCAGCCTTACCATTATTGCAACGGCACTGATTGATACCGGGAGTCGCATGGACGACGTGATCTTCGAGGAATTCAAAGGTACTGGCAATATGGAGGTGAACCTCGATCGAAAGCTCGTAGATCGGCGCATCTTCCCGGCAATTGACATTGCACGGTCTGGCACGCGCAAGGAGGAACTCCTCTTGTCAGAGAAAGAATTGAAGCGCGTGTGGCTGCTGCGGAAAATCCTCAACGAGCTGAGCATTGTCGAGGCTATGGAATTCCTGCTTGAACGGATGAAAAAAACCGATAGCAATGCAGATTTTCTTGACACTATGAATCAATAGGTTATGATTCTGGTTCTTGTTGGATTGAGCAATAGACTCGTGGTGTGAATTTTTAGACTTTTCTGAAGTACGGAGGTATACGTAGAGTGAAAAAGGATATTCATCCTAAGTATGAAGAAGCAACCATTACGTGTGCATGTGGCAATACGATCGAGACCCGATCAACAAAAAAGGTGCAACGGCTGGAGATTTGCTCAGCGTGCCATCCTTTTTTTACCGGCAAGCAGAAGTTCGTTGACAGTGCCGGGCGAGTGGAGAAGTATATTCAAAAATACGGGGGGAAGAAATAGCGTAGCGCTCACAGGAACGAAATGGTAACAGCATGGCAAGAGCGATGCATACGCAGGAATCTTGCCGCAAAGCGAGTTCAAAGTGGGCAGGAGCGAGTCTTCCTCCTGCCCGCTTTTTTTGACTACGTCAGTTGCCTGTCCGCCTGTGGTGGGCCTGTCCGCCTGTGGTGGGCCTGTCCGCCTGTGGTGGGCTTGTCCGGCTCAGGCGGAATTGTCCAATTCTCATATGGTATGAATGGCAGGATAAATGATTGCACATGTCCGCTACACTGAGCGTCTGGAAGGAACACTCACCCCACCGTCGTCGAAAAACTATACTACGCGCTATATTCTAGCCGCGTGCCTTGCTGATGGGGAAAGTCTGGTTTCCAATGCAGCGGAAAGCGACGATGGTGAGGCGATGATTCAGTGTTGCCAGGCTCTGGGCGCAACCATTCGCAAACGAAACGGCGATCTTCATATTACAGGTTTCGGCAGAAGGCCGCGCAGTCCTGGACGACTCAATCCTCACAACGCCGGTGCCGTGCTCCGATTTCTGCTTCCGATAGGTGCGTTATTGCCCGAGGTGACCTTTGAAACCGATTTCCCTGAGTCGCTGGGAAAGCGGCCAAACGCGGATCTGCTCGAGGCACTCGCTCAGCTCGGCGTGCGCTCTGACTCGGAGCAGGGTCGTCTTCCGATTACGCTTTATGGCGGTGCGCTAAAGGGTGGCGAGATCACAGTATCAGGCGCAGTCAGTTCACAGTACGTTAGCGCGCTGCTATTTCTCGCGCCGCTGATTGGCGAGGATGTCTCTATTCGCGTGGTGAATGGGCTGAAATCAAGGCCGGCGGTCCAGACCACCCTTGAAGTGATACGCGAAGCAGGCATCAAAGTTGATGCGAGCGACGATCTGTTGTACTTTTCTATTCGCGGTGGGCAAGCCTATCAGCCCCGCCAATACGACGTCCACGGCGATTACCCCGGCGCAGCGGCCATTCTTGCTGCTGCGGCAATCATGCCCTCACGCATTACCATCACGCGGCTGTACGAAGACCAGCAAGGCGAGCGGGCCGCTCTTGACGTGCTGCGCTCAATGGGCGCCCAGATATCGCATCAGAAAAGCACCATCAAGATTAACTCCACGGCACAGGCACTCCGCGCAGTGGAATTCAACGGTGATCTTGCAACTGATGCGGTTTTGCCGCTGGTCGGCGCTGCGTGCTTCGCGCATGGCAAATCGCGATTCTACAATGTGGGTAACCTGCGCTACAAGGAGTGTGACCGCATCTCAGTGCCAATCACTGAACTGAACCGGATTGGCGTAAGGGCTGAAGAGAAACAGGACGAGATGATTATCTACGGGAATCCGGCTGGCTTCGACGGAGGCCTGACCATTGATAGCCACAATGACCATAGGGTAGTGATGCTGCTTACGATTGTGGGCCTTCGGTGCAGGAAAGGCCTTGTCATCGTCAACGCGCAGCACGTATCGAAATCGTACCCGAATTTTTTCCGGGATCTGAAGTCGCTTGGTGCGGCAATTGAATTATCCGAGTAGGTATTCAACGCTGGAAAAGCAAATTGTTGTGGTGCTAAAAGAAGGTGCTAGGGGTAGGACGGCTTACAGGTTAGGAGCAATCTCGTCGTTAGGGAGGCGTCAATGCGCTCACGTGGCGCTTGGTACGAGATGAATCAGTTTCTGGATTACCACCTTAGCCCGGTGGTGAAGTGGCTGATTCTCATCAACACCGTTGTGCTTGTGTTGTCTATGATTATCCTTCCCATAGCCGGCGTGTATGGGCCGTTCATGTTTATATTCGGACAACGGCCGGATCTTTCGATCAGTCGTGGCATGATCTGGCAATTCGTCACGTATATGTTTATTCATCTCGGGCCACTCCATTTTCTCTTTAACATGATTGTTCTGTGGTTTTTTGGCCCACGATTGGAACACCGTTGGGGATCGCAGGGGTTTCTCAAATTCTATTTTATTGTTGGGATTGGGGCCGGCATATTTCATGCTCTTATCTCGCTAATCATCGGCAAGGGGTACTACCAGATTTTTGGAGCATCTGGAGCGATTTACGGTATTCTGCTGGCGTATGCCCTGTATTGGCCGGATGACATTGTGCTGGTATGGGGGGTCTTCCCTGTCAAAGTGAAAGTGCTGGTTGCGGTATTCATATTTTTGACCTTTCTCGGGTCGGCTTCGCCAGTGGCGCAAGGCAATATTTCGCACCTCACGCATCTCGGTGGACTTGCGGTGGCTTTTCTTTATCTGAAAAGAGGTGATATTTTCCGCCGCTCGTCACGTGGCTCACGTCGCTCACGTTTTAAGAACCTCTTCCGCGATAGGTAGTGCTCGATTATAGAGTGAATACCCAAGGCAGAATCATTCGCTGGGTTCGCCACAGATCTTCGGCTCATCACGGGACTCACCTGCATGTGTGTTCCGACGAGCCAAACACGCGTGCAGCGCTACGCCTATTGCCAGCCAGAACAGCCCCAGGGGAATCAAGCCGGCAAGCCCCGGCAACCCAATCGCTGACCCGAAATTCGTGGCTATTCGCCCATGAAAAAATGCGGGAAATTGAAGGAGAAGGACCGGACTGGCAAGATTATGCCAGATTTTCGCATTTAGCAGAATGGCTGTGTGATACCCTTGGGGTGTCTGCGGATCTATAGCTGCAGGAATAAAGGTCATCGCAATTGATACGATTCCAAGAACAACAATAGCAAATTGCGAATATCGCACACCCCGCAGCAGAAAGACAAGCGGTGGAATCATAAACGGTATCATCGGAATCAGAAACCGCGGCCCAACAGCCCATCCACCCCACCACATGTAGTACGAGGAATTGAATAACAAATAGCCAGCTACGATGTACAAAGCTAGCACTGCATCGCTTCGAAAGCGCCGATCCTTGGTCATCGGGATAACGCCCAAAAAGTAGAGGAGAAGAACCGGCGAATAGAAGAAAATGCCGCGATATGGGTGGATCGTTATGTAATACAAGACGTGCATGTTTGGGGTCGTGATGCCGAGAAACCCTTGTCCCATTCCAACTGCAAAAATTTTATCCATCTCGTACTTGTATGGAATAGTTACGCGCCCGAAGCAGTATAGCGTATAGAGAAGAAATGGAATGAGCGGCACCATGCTGCCCATAAGGTACTTCCAGATATGTTGCCGAGCTCGCAGGTGGATGAAAACGTACGCCACTAATCCGAGAGCGATAATGCCAATTGTATATTCGCAGAGTAATGCTATGCCGAGCGCTAGCCCAGCCTGGAAGAGCGGAGCCTCGTCAAACCGCTCTTCAAGACGGTATCGCAGCAGAATTCGATAGGAGAGAAGCACGAAAAACAAAGCGGGTAGATATGGATAGAAGACCGTGGCATAGGGTAGAAAAAGTGTTCCGAGGGCGCAGAAGAATACGAGGAGCAGACTCTGGCGGCTCGTGGCGCCAAAAAGCAATAGCAATCGGTACAGCACAACGGCACATGCTGCAGCCAGAAGAGAGGTTGTGAAGACACGGATGACGTAACGGCTTACATCCGGCGTTAAACCGATGTTAAAGAGCGACGCAATAGAGCGCAACATCGTATAAGGGATAGTACCAAGTAGTGAAAGGCCGATGATCTTGTCTGAATAGTAATGCCCATTGTAATAGGCCTTGTCCATTGTATAGTAGATCTCTTTGTCGTGGTAGGCATCAATGCGAAACGTGCCCTGATCTACCAGGGCATAGACAAGGCTAATGCGGGTATTGACATTATATCCAGCAGCCTTATGGAAAAAGTAGGCATAAGTGATAAAAAGCGACACGAAAATCAGCCACTCAAACGGATGGTGCTTAATCCTTCGAAATGTCAGAATGTCACGGATTGTGCTCATGGCAAAGAGAGATACGATTGTTACGCGCGCATTTTTTTTCATTGATTACGGCACAGAGATTAGAAAGAATTTATCAATAACTTGCAAGTGAATAATCCAGGGGTTGGATTCGTTTTTCGGATGCAAATGTGAGAGTGGGATGTGAGTGCGGACAAGATAAATGGAAGACCCCGTAGTGGCGAAGAGAACTGAGGCCGGCTGAGCGTCAAGGTAGGCCGGGCGAAGGGCTTTGAATATATGTACATTCTCGGAATCGAAACTTCGTGTGATGAAACGTCGTGCGCAGTTGTGCGCGATGGATGCGATATTCTGTCGAACATCGTTGCCTCGCAGGTTGATTTACACGCCTCCTACGGCGGAGTTGTGCCTGAAATAGCCTCGCGGGCACATATTCAGAAGATCCTGCCCGTGCTCGAACGCGCACTCACAGACGCTGGCGTGTCACTAGATAAGATCAATGCTCTGGCCGTGACCCTCGGTCCAGGGCTTATTGGGTCGCTTCTGGTCGGCGTTGAAACAGCAAAGGCCATCAGTTTTGCCACAGGGAAACCACTTATGGCGATTAATCACATTGCGAGCCACCTGTATGCCCCCTTTCTGTCGGAAGCAAAGGAGAGAAGCCACATAGAACTCATGAAGGCTAAACCGAGCGGCAGGTTTTCCGAGGTGAGCCGCCCGTTACCTACGTACCGTAGCTCCTCCGATTCATCCAGCGAATTCTCACGCTCTGGTGCTCAGTTGGGGTATCCATATCTTGGCCTGGTCGTTTCAGGAGGTCATAGCAGCCTGGTAGTTGTCTGGGAGCCACTGCGCTACGAGGTAGTTGGTGTGACCCTGGATGATGCAGCAGGCGAAGCGTACGATAAGGTGGCGAAGCTGCTTGGGCTGGGATACCCGGGAGGGCCGATTATTGACCATCTCGCACAAGAAGGTGACAGTGCTTATGTGCGGTTTCCGCGGCCACGTATCAGGGCCAAAGACTTGAATCTATCATTCAGTGGACTGAAAACCGCGGTGATGCAATACGTGAGAGAGACAGGATATGAACGGG
>CAYVXD010000067.1:11872-20389 GCA_964454265.1 uncultured Candidatus Sumerlaeota bacterium
AGACCCTGATTCGACACATCGTTGCCTCATTTCAGGCTGCGGTGATTGATTGCCTGCTGGCCAAAACAGAACGCGCCCTGGCTGCCTTTCACCTTGACCAGCTCGCGATTGTTGGTGGGGTCGCTGCGAATAGCGGTCTTCGGGCAAAGGCATGGGAGCGGCTCGCGGGCATTCGGGTTATCATTCCCGCTCCGATTCTCTGTACTGATAATGCTGCAATGGTTGCGGGGCTGGCGATGCTCCACTATCGCGCAGGCAATTTCGCCTCGCTTACCATCAATGCTCAGGCCGATTATCCCCTGGACTCGTAAGCCTCCGGCTCAGTCATTGGAGCAAAAAAGGATAATGGTCGGATGCGTTGCGCCACGGCACGGGGCACGAAAATTTCAGCCATGGCAAATTCCCTACCTAGCTTTCCAGGCGGGGCTGATCTTGCCCGGCCTTAGCCACATCAATCGCGTCGCCGTCTTTAACTGATTTCAGGACTTTTGGATCGTCGAGAATTTTTCCCACCACATTGACCGGACTGGCCGGACGAATTTCCTCACCCTGGCTTGCAGGAGTTGGGCCAAAGAATAGGCAAAGTGCTGATCCGGGGGGCCAGTAGCCAATGTCACCCATCTCCACGATGGCTTTTTGATTTTCCGCACTAGTCTCCAGCGGAATGGAGAAATAAATTTCATCTCCCCATGTATTGGCTCTGGTCTTGAGAGGGAGGAGCTCGGAGATCTTCGTGGCGGTTGCTGTGTCATTCAATTCCGCACTGAGTGAGACCTTCCCTGTGGTAATCAGGATTGAGTGGCCCATTTTCCCCATCCTTTCGCCGCCGTTCTCCACACTGAGCGGGTTCTGGTGGCCTTTGGTGTTACTCGACCTCCCATTCGACAAAAGTGACCATGCCTGGCTCTACGATGATGTCCTTTGTACCGTGCTGTGTTGTCAGCGTATACGATCCCGCGACCATGTCGCCGATCATGAAGTTTTCTTCCCACTGAGGCGAGCTGTTTGTTCCTTCACCGTAGGTCATGGAGAATTCATAATGGAGATAATCGTCAGGCTTCTTAGCCCCGTCTATTCGTACCAGCGGAAGTGCATGGCCTGAATCGTCCACGATGCGGCCAATGATCATGCCTGTTCCGGTCGAGGTATGTTGGATGAAAAGTTCAGGGTTCACGACGTCGGCTTGACTGTTTTCACCCAGCCGAATCTCAAACTCGAATTCCGTATCGCGGCCGAGCTCGGCAGTGGCGAAGGGAATGCCGGTTTTGCCGATTTCTTCGCCCTGTCGGACGTGCTGACCTGTGCTCGTGCTAACCTCCATTAGCTGACCGTAGAGTGCATAAACGGGTTGTCCATCAAGCATTTCGTCGTGTTGAATGATGACGGAGTTCTTGTAAGCCGAAATGGGACTGGGCGTTCCAGATATATCCTCTACAATCACCTGCCCGTCAGCCACGGCAACTACCGGCGTCTGTGCCTGAACAATGAACGACAACCCTCTTTTTACCGGTAGATCTCCATAACTTTCGCCATAAATCCACGACTGGTCAATTCTACCGTCTACAGGAGAAAGCCACGACGGAGAGAATCGTTTGGTAGGGCCAATGGCACCGGGGGCCGGTACCACAGGCTCTGGAGCTGGCGGTGCCACCGGGGTGGTGATTGGCGCAGTTGGCACAGCTGGTGCAGGGGTTTCGGGAGTAGGCACTGGTGCGCCAGGTGGATTCGCCAGGAAGTATTCCGCGAGTCCCATCATAATCGCCGCCGCCTCCTTACGGTTATATTCCAGTTCCTTCAGCCGTTCTTCTTCTGCCGGGTTGCTGATGAAACTCGGGCACACCATAATCGAAGGGATGCGCTGCTGCTGCAACAGCAAGGGATACTCCTGAACCTGGGCACCAAGGTTCTGGAGCTCAAGCTGCATCGCCACAGCTGCGCTTATCGCCTTGGCCATGGAAAAACTCGGTTCGCTGAATTCAGGATAGTAGTACACGGCAGTATAACTGATGTCCGCATTCTTGCTATAGTTATGCGCCACACAGATAAAATACTGGGCCTTGTTCTCCGTAGCGACGGCGATGCGTTTGTCAATCGCTGGCGTTTCTTCTGGCGGCCCAGTGCGTGTCATAATCACCGTAGCACCTGCTTTCTCGAGAAATCGTTTGAGAAACAGGCTGACGCGAAGATTGATCTCCGACTCTTTAAGGTCATACTTAGGCCCTGTTTTGTCGCCGGTGTAGGTTAAGTCAACATCGCCCCCAAATCCTGGATCCAGGCAGACCGTTACACCTGATAGCGGAGTGATGAATTCGTCTCCCAGCGCCAGGTAGCTGAAGACAACACTGACTACAACCAGCAATGCAATTCGTAGCATCCTTCCCATTGTTATTTCCTCCTTTTGCCTGAAACAGTATGTGTTTTCTTCTGATCCGGCTTGTACACAGTTATGGCAATGTCTGGACACATCAGAGCACAGAACATGCATGAGGTACACTGGCCTTCGGGATCGTGAAACCGCGCTGGATGATGCCCTTTCGTATTGAGGGTGTGTTTTTCAATTTGAATAAGACCCCGCGGACATACGTCAACGCAGAGCCCACATCCCTTGCACAGCTCAATGTCAATGAGCACCCGATGGTCAGAGGTTGTGCCTCTCTTCATTTCTCTTGGCCCTTGTTAATGATGATGTTGGTGAGCACACCGCGCCCCTGTTCGCACTTCTTGAGCTCGCACAACAACTATTCTCTTGAGTTCGTCACATTTCGTCAACTTATATCAACATACACATACCGCTTCCTTCGTCTGCAACAGTGATGCTAAACATGGATGCATCGGACGGAGTGGTTCGGCTCGAGTTCGCGCATTTCAGGGATCGCCGCAATGCACTCAGACGTCATCAACGGACAGCGCGGGTGAAACCGACATCCAGCAGGATAATCTACAGGGTCTGGCACATTGCCTTCAATGACGGCAAGCTTTTTTCCCCGCCGAATTTCGTCAATCCGGGGAATTGATTTCATCAGCGCAGTGGTATATGGATGAAGCGGATGCCCGAAAAGTACGTCTACGTCGGCGGACTCCACGATCATCCCCGCATACATAATCACAACAATGTCTGCCGTTTCGGCGATCACGCCCAGATCGTGTGTAATGATGAGGATTGACGACTCAAACTGCTCCTTCAGTCCTTCCATGAGTTCGAGTATCTGGGCCTGTACCGTAACGTCGAGGGCAGTGGTCGGCTCGTCGGCAATCAATAAATCTGGATTACACGCCAGGGCCATTGCGATCATAACCCGCTGGCGCATCCCGCCACTCATCTGGTGAGGATATTCTTTGGCGCGGTCTTTTGCTGACGGGATTTTGACTAGCTCCAGCATGCGGATTGCCTCTTGCAGTGCCTCCCGTTTTTTCATCTTTCGGTGCACCTGAAACACCTCAGCCACCTGGTCACCCACGGTAAACACCGGATTTAAGGAGGTCATTGGCTCCTGAAAGATCATCGAAATATGATTCCCTCGGATCGAGCGCATCTGTTTCCTGGGGAGCTGAATTAGGTCGGTTTGCTTGAAGAGAATCTTACCCTCCACGATTTTGCCGGGAGGTTCCGGGATCAGGCGCAAGATCGAGAGGGAGGTGACTGTTTTCCCGCACCCAGACTCGCCTACCATACCAAGGGTTTTGCCTCTGGGGATGGTGAAGCTTACCCCATCAACCGCCTTTGCAATCCCGTCGGTAAGAAAAAAATAGGTCTTGAGATTCTCGACTTTCAGAAGAGCAGAGTTTTCTGCCTGTACTGGATTGTTTCGCATTGAAAAGTCCTGCTGACTGCTCTGAGTGGCATGTCTACGAAGCGTAACCACATCTACGGTATGTAAGAGCAGATCAGATCAAAGTCAAGGGATATTCCGATGAACCACCTCTTACTGGAAAGTCCTAGAATGTTTACTTCGCCGATATGAGTAGGGATCTTAATGGTGCTCTTATGGAGCATCAAATTTTTTGGCGTGGGTCAACTGCATCACGCACGCCATCGCCCAGAAAGTTGAAGGCAAAAACCGTAACAAAAATGGCCACTCCTGGAACCAAAATCCACGGGAAACTGGTCAATACCCTGACGTCCTGCGCTTGCCGTAACATGTTGCCCCAGCTCGCCTGCGGTTCTTCAATACCAACGCCCAGATAGCTGAGTGCTACTTCGCCAAGAATGTAGGCTGGGATCGAAATGGTTGCTGCTACGATGACGTAGCTCAGCGTATTGGGCAAGATGTGCTTGATGATGAGACGCAGATGAGACGCACCGAGAGCGCGCGCGGCCAGGACAAATTCCTGTTCACGCTGCGCCAGAACCATCCCCCTGATCACACGCGAAGATCCAGCCCAATAAATGAATCCCAGAATAACAACAATGAGCAGGTACATCTGGCTGGAGGTCAGTTCCGTGGGAAACGTCGCTCGGAGCGCCAGGATAAGATACAGGCCGGGAATAGCCAGGATCAGTTCTGTCAAGCGCATCAAACCAACGTCAATGATACCTCCAAAGTATCCCGAAATACCGCCGATAAGCATCCCGAGTGTCAAGGTAATAAAAATACCCAACAGGCCTACAGATAGCGAAATTTTTGCCCCGTCCAGGAGTCTCGAAAACACATCGCGACCCAGACCGTCTGTGCCGAACAGGTAGATTTTCGCAGGAGGCTCCACGCCAAACAGATGAATATTCGTGTTGAACAGGCCCCAGAACGAGTAGCGCTCGCCCCTCACAAAGAGCTTAATGAAGTACTTCTTCGACTTATCCGGCGTGTAGGTCATATAATCCAGATCCGTGAGCTCATACTTATAGACGAACGGCCACGGATGCAATCTACCGTTCTCATCGATGAAGTGAAGGGCTGTGGGTGGGTGATAGAAATTCATCAAATCCTGCTCTCCAGGGTTGTAGGGGCCAATAGACGGGCCGAGAATCATAGCAATATAAAGAAAGGCTAAAATAATGCCCCCGATGATAGCACTGCGATTGCTCACCAGGCGACCAAGCACTATTTTCCACGGTGCCTTCCCCTTGGGCATCTTCTTTGGCTCAATCGTCTGTGTTACCAGCCTACTCATACCGAATCCTCGGATCATTCAGAGCAAGAAGCAAATCAGCAGCCAGGTTGCCCAGAATTAGCATCACCGATGCCATTAATACGGCGGCAACAACAAGATACATGTCTTTGGCAAACAGGGCGTCTATCGTGGTGCGTCCCAGGCCAGGGTAACTCATTACCACTTCGACCAGGAAAGCCCCGCTTAGTAGATCTGCCAGTGAGTAGCCGAACAGGGTAATCAGTGGATTGATCGCGTTGCGTACTGCATGCTTCACGATTACGGTTCCCTCGTTCAGTCCTTTCGCGCGTGCACTCGTGACATAGTCGGCACGAAGGACGTCAAGCAGATTACCTCGCATCTGGCGCATGAAGGTGGCCATTGATGCCGTGCCCAGCACAATAGCGGGCAGCACGAGATGGTGTGCCATATCAAGCATTTTGCCTGTGAGGCTTAGTTCCTCGAAATTAATCGATCGCAGGCCTCCGGTGGGAAACCACCCAGTAACCGCCGCAAAATAGACCATGAGCAGGGCAAAGAAAACATTAGGGATGGAGAGGCCCAGGAATGCAATCGCCGAACAGATCTTATCGGTCCACCGATATTGCTTCACTGCTGAGAGAATCCCCAGGGGCAGGGAGATCGTCCAGGCAAAAATCAGCGCACACAGAGCAAGAATGAATGTATTAAAAAGCCGCTGTTTGATGACGCTGAAGACCGGCTCTTGCGTGCCGAAAGAATAGCCGAAGTCTAAACCAGTTACCACGTTCTTAATCCACTTGGCGTAGCGAACGTACCAGCGTGGCTCATCGAGTCCGAACAGTTTCTTTTGGGCTTCGATCACCTCATCCGAAATCTGGGGATTCATCTTCATGGTGGCGAGATAATCGCCCGGCGTGCGATTAATGAGAAAAAAGGTAATCAAGGTGACCCCGAAGAGGATCGGAATGGCATGCAGTAAACGTTTCAGAATGTAGGTTTTCATGCAGCAGGGAGGATCTTTTGTTAAATGCACAACATCTAGCGCACCAGAGACCTCGCTAATTCAGCCATTTGATCTGGTGTCGGTTTCCCACACTTGAAAGCTAAAGTAACACGGGCATCACGCCACAGGCGCATTTTCAACTTGCCTGTGCTGATTGGGATTAGTCCTTTTTATAGATTTCCTCAACGTTCCAGAGCGTTCGGTGCCGAATGGCTGCAGGTTTTAGGTTTCCGAAATTGTTGCGAATCGCCACATAGACAATAGGATTGACAGTGTAAATCATCGGTAATTTGTCCGACATGATATGCTGAATTTCATCGAAGTATGGCTTGCGCTTATTCACCTCTGGCTCGTGCAGGTACATGTTCACCAGTTCGTCAATGCGTGCCTCCCACTCAGTTGCTGGCTTTTCCTGATTCGGATACCATTCGTGCGTGCGGCCTGAGCTTAGGTAAAAGTTCATCCCTGACGATGGCTCTGGCGATCCTGTTAGCCCGAGCAAACAGGCTTCGTAATCGTAGCTATCTTGCAGCTTGGTGACCAGCGTGTTAAAATCTTCCAGTTTAAAAATTGCCTTAAGGCCGATCTTTTTGAAATCATGGCTCAGAATATTGCCAATTTTCTCCCGTATGTTGTTCTCGCGGTTGCTAATGAATCTAAATCCGACGTCGTTGCCTTCGGCATCCTCGCGAATCCCATCGTTGTCGCGGTCAACAAGGCAAATCTCATCGAGCAGCTTTCGGGCTTTATCCAGCTCGTAGGGATACCGGATGACACTTGAGTTATACCAATGCTTATTGGCAGGGCTTACCGGTCCCCATATCGGAATGGCCCGGCCGAAATAGACAGTGCGGATGATGCCTGGCCGGTTAATCGCATGGGCAATTGCCTTGCGAAACTTGACGTTTTGGAACCATTTGAGCTTCGCAGGATTGACAATCGGCTTGCCGGTCTCTTTATTGATCTCCGGATTGAGGTTGAACCAGAAATGGGCAGTGCCGAATGCCGGGCCGAGCTCGTACACTGTATAATTGCCTTCCTTCTCGTCGTCCATAACCATGCGGTACTTATCGCCATAAAATGGATCATACACGTCGCATTCACCCGCCTGAAACTTCAAAAGCATTGCGTTCATGTCCGGAACATTTAGAAATATCACACGATCCAGATAAGGGAGCCGATTGCCTTTCTTGTCAAATCGCCAATAATGCGGGTTACGCTTCAGCACTGTCTTCTCGCCGCTCACGTATTTCTCCAGCGTGAACGGGCCGGATACTACCATATTCTTTGGATCCACTGACGTGTTCCAATACTGATTAAAGGTTCCGTCTTTGATCCGCGGTTCCAGGATATGTTTGGGTATTACGGGCAGTTGCATGGCCCAGAGCAAGGGCCCGTACGTATTCGGAAGATGCACTTTGAATGTATAATTGTCAACTTTTTCCACCCGAAATCTCTTGCCGTCAACCTGGAGCAAATCTTTCGCTGCGTTTGGAATTTTCGGATCGTAAATAACGTCAAAGGTGAAAAGAACATCATCAGTCGTAATCGGATGGCCGTCAGACCAGCGAATCCCTTTGCGGAGATGGAATGTCCATGTGAGATAGTCGTCCGAATGTTCCCAGCTTTTCGCAAGTCCGGGTATGATCTCCTGCTTCTCATTATCATATTCGACAATTCCGGCGAACATGCGATTTACTATGTCAGTAGTGGAGGTTTCATTTGCCAGAATGATATTAAACGACTTTGGATCGCCCGGTTGTGCCAGCACGATCTGGCCTCCGTACTTGCCGATCTCAATGTCCTCAACTACGTATCCCTCTTCAGTGACCGGTTTGGCAAAGAGCAGCACAGGAGCAATCAGGAGAGCCATGACACATCGCACGAGTGAAGGTCTCCATAACGGCGCCTCATGCGGGCATGACTGCCTCCGCCTCGTTCTCCATCTCTCCTTGTGTGGTGTCAGAACGGCATATTTCATGCGTCTTCCCTCCCGTAGTCGTCGGACACCCTCACGACGTCATCGAGTTCAGGTGTCGAGACCTCAAAAATCTTTGCATCCTCCAGTGCCTCAATCCGATGGCGAGTGCCTGGAGGGATCTCGATAATATCGCCCGCACGCAGGATCTTTTCTTCCAGAGGCTCGTGCTTACCAATAGTGATTTTCACCACTCCTTCATCTATGTATTGAGTTTCGTGCTTCTTCTGATGATATTGGAGGCTCAGGCGATGCCCCTTCTTTACTATTAGGATTTTGCCTGCATAGCAATCCGTGTGTGCGAGCCAGCGCTCTTCACCCCACGGTTTTTTCACAATTTTCATTGCCCGCTTCCCAGATTATTCTCTTGTGCCCTGTTTTGATTGAAGAATGCCACAGAGATTTATATTAAATCTAAACCCAATAATAGATAATCCCTGCGGTCAGGACGTAGGGGCGGGGTTAC
>CAYVXD010000068.1:0-20284 GCA_964454265.1 uncultured Candidatus Sumerlaeota bacterium
ATAAGAACAATTTTCTTTGTCCAGAAAATTGGAACCCAAAAGTCTCTTACAAAGCCGCTAAGTCGCCAGGAGATTACCGTAAGTTGTTGCAATCTAAAATCCTAGTTTTGCTTTCACCTCTGCGCCTTTGCGCGAGATACAGCGAAAAACGATCACTTCCACAACCAGAGGCAAAACGGACAACTCCATATCCCCAGTTTTTCAGGAATAACCACTTCGAACAGAAACAATATACACCTCATTTGGATAGCGGAGTCAGTTTCTCATTGGCAACGTCTGCGTGCCCATCAGCAGCTACGTTAAGCGCAGGGCTGGCCATAAAGAGATATTGACAAGCGCAGACTGATGCGTTTTGATTTTTTTTGTTTTTTTCGCAGCAATAAGAATTAGCATCGGGTCATTCTCAGAAAGGGATGTTTGATTATGAGTTCTGATGCCGGGATCGGAGGCATAAGTGCAGGGGCGCAGCCGGAAATGACGCTTACAAGTCTGGCTCAGATGCTCAATGCCACGGTCGAGAATTTGGCTGAAGATTTTGTGCCAAAAGGATTCTCCACACTTGATGCAGCGGGTGAGGGCGAGATTTCATTTGCGGTCAAGGAGCATTATACGGCGCAGGCGGAATCGTCGCGGGCTTCTGCTATTATCGTGCCGCGCGGAATGCTGCTCGAGACAAAGCCTGTCCTCCAGGTTGATAACGTCTGGAAGGCCGTCTTGGTTCTCTTAAACTATTTTCATCCGCCAGCCGAGGTGGTTGATTATATAGACCCGACAGCGCGGATCGGCACGGGAGTGAAACTGGGCAGCAAGGTCTTTATCGGGCCGTACGTAATCGTAGGGGATAATGCGCAAATTGGCAGCGAGACAATGATCGGAGCGCACAGTTACATTGGTGCCCACACGCGTATTGGCGATAACGTGCTGCTCCATCCGCGGGTCACAGTTCTCGATCGGGTTGAGATCGGCAATCGTGTTATTCTGCATTCGGGTGTAGTCTTGGGTAGCGATGGATTTAAGTACGAGATAATTGACGGCGTGCGTACCAAGATTCCTCAGGTCGGCATTGTAGTGATTGAGGATGATGTGGAGATTGGCGCGAATTCGTGTGTTGATCGCGCCATGCTTACGGAGACCCGCATCGGCAAGGGAACGAAGATTGACAACATGGTCCATATAGCGCATAATGTAACGATCGGCAAGAATTGTGTTATTGTTGCACAGGTGGGCATAGCAGGATCCTCGAAATTAGGTGACAATTGTATCCTGGCCGGACAGGCGGGTATCTCCGATAATGTCACCCTTGGCGATAGTGTAGTGGTTGGGGGACAAAGTGGCATTAGAAAGGATGTCCCCTCTGGCCAGTATTATTTTGGCTCTCCCGGAGTGCCGATGAAGACGTTCCAAAAAATCTATGCTGTCATGCAGCGACTACCGGAATTGCACAAGCAACTCAAACAGCTGGAAAAGCAGGTTGCGGAGTTCCTGCCGAAGAAATAGTCCCGAAGGCGAGATGCAGACGAACGGTTTCTTCTCTATTTCATTCTCCTAGAAAGGACCCTGATAAGCATGGTAAACGCGACACCAAGTGTGAGTTATAGCATCACTCTGAGGCTGGAAATCAAGAATGTGCCCGGGATGTTCGGACGGGTGACATCGGCGATTGGCGCTGTGGGAGGCGACATCGGGGCCGCGGACATCGTCGGTGTGACAAAGTCGGATATTACGCGCGACATCACAGTGAATGCGCGCGGGGAAAAGCACGGCCAAGAAATCATTGACGCGGTAAAGAAGGTGCGCGGGGCTAAGATAGTCAATGTCTCCGACCGCGTATTCCTTTTGCATCTGGGTGGCAAGATTAGGATAGAGAATAAAGTGCCGCTAAAGACCCGGCATTACCTTTCCATGGCCTATACGCCAGGTGTGGGGCGAGTATGCATGGCAATTCATGACGATCCCCTCAAGGTTTACGCGTTGACGATAAAGAAGAACTGTGTGGCGATCGTCACTGACGGTACCGCAGTGCTCGGCCTGGGGGACATAGGGCCAGAAGCCGCGATGCCTGTGATGGAGGGGAAGGCCATGCTCTTTAAGGAGTTTGGTGGTATTGATGCTTTCCCCATTTGTCTCGATACGAAAGATCCTGACGAAATAGTGCGAACAGTGCAGCATATTGCACCAGGCTTCGGGGGGATCAATCTTGAAGACATTTCCTCTCCGCGCTGCTTCGAAATCGAGGAACGACTAAAGCAGATTCTCGATATTCCTGTTTTTCATGATGATCAGCACGGAACTGCAGTGGTGGTGATGGCAGCACTGCTGAATGCGCTGAAGATTGTTAAGAAAGATATTCGCAAGATTTCAGTTGTGATCAGCGGTGCAGGAGCGGCGGGCGTAGCGGTGGCTAAAATTCTGCGCCGGGCTGGTATCAGACAGATTATCTGCTGCGACCGCCATGGTGCCATCTATAAGAATCGCACGGAGGGAATGAATGTCATTAAGAAGTGGCTTGCCGACCATACCAATCCCAAACGGCTGAAAGGCAGACTATCTGAGGTAATGCGCGGCACTGACGTGTTTATCGGCGTGTCAGGCCCCGGATTGGTCAAGCCCAAAGACGTCAAAGCCATGAAGCGGAATCCCGTCATCTTTGCGCTGGCAAATCCGGTGCCCGAGATTATGCCTGAAGAGGCTGCGCGCTATGCCCGAGTCATTGCGACCGGACGTAGTGATTATCCGAATCAGATCAATAATGTGCTCTGTTTTCCTGGAATGTTTCGAGGTGCGCTAGATTGCCGCGCTGGAGAGATAAATGAGGCGATGAAGCTGGCCGCAGCCCAAGCTATTGCATCGGTGGTTCATCGCGACGAGCTGACTGAAGAGTACATTATCCCGAGTGTGTTTAATCCAAAGGTTGCAAAGGCAGTAAGCCACGCCGTGACCAAAGCTGCGTTGAAGACGCACGTGGCTCGGCGTTTACATATTCGCTCGAAGCTCTATTACTTCTAGGAAGGCACCCTCGAACGCGCGGTTTTTGCTTGTGTCTGACAGCAAGAAGAAGAGATTTTTGTCACTCACGAAATCATTTTCTTCGCGTCTAGCCGCTTGAGTTTCCACTCTCCCTCTTTTTGCTCCAGTTGTAGAGCGTCAAGAGTCTGTACGATGCGAAAATGGCGGGTGCGATAGGGTAGTGCCCGTGGCCGCCAGCATCCGGAGTTGGCATAACATCGCTTAGCGATGCGGGCCACACGAAGCTGATGGGTGTGTGCCAGGATTAGAAATCGCAATGTGCGGGGAATGGGTCCCAGGGTTTTTCCTTTCTTTTTCTCCAGCATACGAAGAGCCTTGCGTGAGAACTCGCCTTCAACGTGGTTCACAATTAAGGCGCCAGGATGAGGCCCTGCCTCCAAACAATCAAGCAGCTCGATTCCGCTCGATAAGCTCTTCATCAACTCCGTCTTAATAAGTCCCTCGTTTGCCTGCATGGCCTTATTGAGGCCGCGTTGAAATTCTCCATCCCAGCCAAGTCCCTTTGCGTCGGACATCATATTGGTGAGATGCATCAGAATCTGTTCATGGGGTAGTGTAGATGGAAGCCGTTTATAATCCAGCGACTTTAGAAGGGTTTTTGAGAGAAATCCCGGCAGGTGCTTTAGCGCGTACCAAAGCTGCGCCCGCGTTCCTTCAATGTTGTCAATCAGAGGATAGTACTTTTCATAAGGGTTCACGAGCTTGAGAACCATCTGGGAACCGAAGGGAAGTTCGCGAGGATCATTAAACTTGTGGAAATGATTCAAAGGGTCGTACTGATTTCCGTGTTCGGCATAGATACCGGCATCGAGGTCAACATAGTAGCTCAGTGGTTTATGATGATGGTCAGCATTAAGCTCTGGCAGATAGCGAAGCAGGGCATTGAACATCGGGGGATGCATGAGTTCGTGGTCATGATTGCCAATCACGTAGGTCAGCTTGCCTCCGCGTTTGGTGAAGGAGTTAAGGGCGCGAAAGGCTGGCAAGTGAGCCGAGGCAATGCGCTTGATTTTCACAGGGTCAAGGAAGCGTTTTGGCTCCACCTGTAACAGATCAAAAATGTCGCCCAGGAGGATTAGCTCTGGCGTGGCGTTACAGCGGCGGGCGGCCTTCAGTATGCTTTCAAGAAAGCGCTGAAACACGCGATGCATCTTTGCAATCTGGCGTCTGAGCGTTTTTGGATCTTTTCGTCTGGTTCGGGCTCGAGCGACGTATCGAAAGTCCTCGAGTGCGTCGCCGCAGCCCAGGTGTAGGTCGCTGATTATGATCTTCATGTCTCCGGGCCTCCGTTTTGTTAATGATACGGCAAGGATAGCAAAAGACGAAGGAATGTCTCTTGAAAGTCTGCGTATTCTTTCTGGATTTTATCTGGGTGTGTTTGGTCTGGAACGGATGATGCTTTCAGGGGAGAAGCCGTGCCTGGTCAGCCATAAATCAGTGACGCGGCAAGGGCTGGCGTTGAGGACATCAAAGGCCAGGTTCTGGTGAGCAGAGATTAGGCTTGAATGGCTCTGGCAATGCGTGTGCCGATAAGGGCGTTATTGCGCAGGAGGGCGATGTTGGCACGCAGGCTTGCACCGTGCGTTTCGTCACTGATGCGGGCAAGAAGAAAGGGTGTCACGTCGCGGCCGGTAACGTTGCTCTGTTGTAGTGCGGCACGTGCCTTAGCAATAGCACGGTCTACCACACGCTGAGGAACTTCGCCGTAGCGTGGAACAGGAACAGTCACCAAAATGCATCCGCCAGACTGCAAATCCCAGTGGCTTCGGGCAAAGCGCGCAATCTCGGCAACGGAGCTGGCCTTCAGGTCAATCCGGTACGGGCTTCTTCGTGTGTAGTAGTTCGGGAGATAGGCAGTTCTGTATCCGATCACCGGAATTCCGTGAGTCTCCAGGTATTGGATTGTGGCGCCAACATCAAGTGGTGATTTCACACCAGAGCAGACCACGATTGCCCGAAAGCGCGATAGGGCAGGGAGATCGGCTGAAATGTCAAAGCTCTGGCTGGCATTGAGATGCACGCCGCCAATGCCTCCTGTAACGAGCACCATGATACCTACCTGATGCGCTGCGAGCAGAGTGGTGGAGACCGATGTTGCTCCCCATTCTTGGCGGAGCATAACCGCCGCGAGATTGCTCGGTCCGGTCTTGATGATCCCTCTTCCTCTTGCAACATACTGGAGCTCAGCTTTGCTCAGACCAATCTTTAGCTTACCCCGAACAATGCCAGTGGTTGCTGGAATCCCTCCGTTGTCTCGAACAGTCTTTTCACACTCAAGAGCGGTTTCGACATTGCGGGGATACGGGAGTCCATGGGCAATGACCGTGGATTCCAGCGCAACGATTGGCTTGTGTGAGGCGAGAGCCTGTTTTACCTCAGGCGCTACAATTATCTTGTTCCCCTGGGACTTCACAACTGGCTATAGACCTCCATGTGGCCCACTTATTTTTCTCTATTCTTGGTTTTTGCGTATTCCATACGAGCGCCATAATTACAACAGTTTTCTCAGCGGACCAGGAGATAAGTTAAGCATTGACACTTTCTGGGTTTTTGGCAATGCATGGAATGATTGGTTGTGTTTGGAGAAGTTGTACACTGTGTTGACTGATTTTTTTCCTGGAAGGTACACGAATGCGCCTGGAGTTCTGGGGAGCCGCACGGAATACAACCGGCTCTATGCACCTGTTTGAGACTGACGGGAAAAAGATTCTGCTGGATTGCGGATTGTTTCAGGGACGTCGAGCAGAGGCTCGCGAGCGGAATTTGACCTTCCCATTCGACCCCTCATCTATCCATTCTTTGGTATTGTCGCACGCCCACATTGACCATTGCGGCAATATTCCAAACATTGTGAAAGAAGGATTTCGGGGGTCGATCTATTGTACAGCAGCGACTGAGGAGCTTTGCAACGCGCTGCTGCTCGATAGCGCGCACATTCAGGAGAAAGATGTTGAATATCTGAACAAAAGGCTGGCTCGCTCTGGAAAGCCATTGCTCGAGCCTCTGTATACAACAGAGGATGCGGAACGGAGTCTTCACTATTTTCAGGACATACACTATCATCGTCCGCTCAATCTGCTCAAGCATCTGCGCTGTACGTTTCTGGATGCCGGACACATTCTGGGATCGAGCATCGTGGTGCTGGACGTTGAGGAACACGGACGATCGAAGCGTCTGGTCTTTACCGGAGACCTTGGCCAGCGGCACCTCCCGATACTCAAGGATCCTGAGAGGCCTCAGAATGTTGACTACTTGCTGATAGAAAGTACTTATGGAAACCGCCTCCATGAGCCGATAGAGAAGGTAGAGGCATGGCTCCAGGCGATTGTGACGCGTGTATATGAGCGGCGCGGGAAGATTATTATTCCGGCATTTTCAGTCGGCCGAACCCAGGAGGTCGTCTACATCCTGGCGCAGCTATGGGCGCGTAAGGCG
Source organism: uncultured Candidatus Sumerlaeota bacterium (assembly GCA_964454265.1). Lineage (GTDB taxonomy): Bacteria > Sumerlaeota > Sumerlaeia > MWCT01 > JAUWMI01 > JAUWMI01. Next base: position 6,463 of record CAYVXD010000068.1, read on the forward strand.
ATGCCGCGCATACCCGTGTTTGTTGACAGTCCGTTGTCGGTAAATGTGACTGAGATTTTTCGACATCATCCGGAATGCTATGATCGCGAGATGCGCGAGCAATTGCTGGCGGGTCGCGACCCCATGGGGTTCGAGCTGGTGACGTACATTCGTGATGTGGAGAAGTCGAAGGAGCTGAATACATTTAAGGAGCCGTGCATTATTATTTCAGCCTCAGGCATGTGCGAAGCCGGGCGTATATTACATCACCTGAAGAACAACATTGAGAATCCGCGCAATCTTGTGCTGATCGTTGGGTTTCAAGCCGAACATACGCTAGGCCGGCGTCTGGTTGAGGGCCGGCCCAAAGTCAAAATTTTTGGTGAGCCGCACCAACTGAAAGCAGAAGTGGAGGTAATAGATGCATTTAGTGCTCACGCGGATGCCAATGACCTGATGGAGTTTGTGCAGGCGCTTAACGAGCAGAAACGTCTGGAGCGGGTTTTTGTTGTCCATGGTGAGGAGGAACAGTCCCAGGCGCTTGGGGAGCGCATACGTCAGGAATTAGGCCTCCAGGTTGAGATACCTGTGCGCGGCCAGTCGTTTACGCTCGATTAATATGGCTAGGGCAGCGGGGTGGCATCTATGATGCTGGGGGCCAAGGGCAATTGGTGTCACTACATGAATTACTAAAGTTTTCCGCAGAGCCGCAAAGTCGTAAAGAAAATGGGAACTTTGCGTTCTCGTCGTCTTTGCCAGAGATTGGAAATCTGTAACCTAATTTATTGCTCTCATTAATAGTTCGTGCTATTAGCCGATATAAATTTAGCAAAGTGTCTGGCATGATTGAAGTCAGCCCTAACCCGGGACGAAAGATATGAGATCAACCCTACGGCCTACGAAGAGTCTGGTAATTATTTCTAGAGACAAAAGATATGGCGAGCGCTTGTCGCGCACCACGCAGAAGGCATTTACAGAAATCAGGATGCTGACGGCGGCAAATCTGGTGCGAGAGCACGCTATTTCTCCACTGATTGACAAACCGATGGTTACTCTGATTGACCTGGCCCGTTCGGGTATGGACAAGAAGGAATTACGCGTGGTGTCGCAAGCGCTAGGGGTCCTGACGGGACAGCAGCACGAGAATTACATTCTTGCCGCACTGGAAAAGCCCGATGCAGTATTTCTGATGCAGCTCTATTCGATGGGTGTGCATGAGTGCTTTTTCCCGGTAAGTGACCTTCGGGTCTTTAACCGCCGTCTGCGTGCCGTTGCTTCAGCACCTAAGCTGCCGCGTTCATTAAGAAATGCCTCATGGAGTCCCGCGCTTCTGGAAATTAGTTCTGCCATTGGGTCGACACTCCAGCTGCACGACCTTCTGCAAAAGATTCTTGATCTGACGCTGGGAGAACTCGATGCAGATCAGGGATCAATTCTGTTGCTCGAAGCCCCGGGAGCCAAGCTGAAAATGCTCGCCTCCAAGGGTCTGCCCAGCTCGGTGGTGAAACATGGATACATAGAGCGCAAAGGGAGCATTGCGGAATGGGTGATAGCGCATGATCGTCCCCTTCTTCTGAAAAGGAAGGTTGAGCACGAGACATTTACATCTATTGCGGGCAAGAGAGGAATTGCGTCGTCCATGTGTGTTCCCCTTCGGGCCAAGGGCAAAGTCATCGGAACTATAAACATCAATCGGGTCAAATCACTCACGGAGTTTAGCGCGCGCGATCTGGATGCGCTGGTGATCCTGGCCAGTCAGGCTGCGATTGCGATTGAGAATGCACGCCTGATTGCGGAACGCATCCAGAGAGAGCGACTTGCCTTGGTAGGCCAGACCGTGGCAGGAATTACACACTGCATCAAGAACGTTATGACCGGAGTCAAGGGATCAATATTCGTGTATGAAAAGGCGCTAGAAGGTAGCAACCGCGAGGCCATTACTCGTAGCTGGGCCGTTCTCAAGCGCAGTGTGAATAAGATCTCTGGGCTGGCACTCGATATGCTTGATTATGTGAAAGAGAAAAAGCCAGTGCTCGAGAAAACGGAGCTTGACACACTGATTGGCGAAGTCTTTGACACAGCGGAGCTCCAGCCAGATCATCGGGGAGAAGTTCAGCTGGTCAGCCGAATTCATCCAGAGATTGGGCCAGTCTATGTGGATTCAGACCAGATATACCGGTGCCTGCTCAATCTAGTCAACAATGCAATTGAAGCCTGTGGTGGTGGCGGCGGGGAGGTCCGTGTAGAGGCGCGGAAGATCCACTCCCCCGTGTCGCAACTTCCGCAATTTCGGCTGAGCGGTTACGACACCGTTCTTTTGGTTACAGTATCTGATACTGGAACCGGGATTCCTCCTAAGCAGCTCGAGACAATTTTCGAACCATTTTTCAGCACCAAAGGGTCACATGGAACGGGTCTGGGCTTGGTGGTGACAAAGAAAATCATTGAGGAACATGGAGGAAAGATTTCCGTTCAATCCAACCCCGAAACTGGCACCACATTCGCCATTGTCCTGCCATTTATCGACAAGCCACCTGAAAATATCGAATAAGTACGGTGCTAGCACCCTTGGTCTCCGATGCCAATTCCGACCTTGTCCGACTCAATGGGTTCGTTCATAACCCGAGAAATTATAAATGATTAACTGCCCAGTGGTTTGGAACAGAAATATGCTTTGTGCAGGCCTCGGAGTGGCGCGTATAGCAAAGTAGTCTGGGTGGCGTGCGGCTCATTTTTTTGTTGCAGTCCAGCTCTTGGCTTGCTAGGTTAGGTAGAGATGCTGGGAAGACTGTGAGAAGCCCAGATTTCTGGTTCGCAGAGGAAGTTAGTGGATTGGGGATGAAGGACTGATGGCAAAAAAAGTCGTCATCGGTGCTATCTTGGGGGTGATTATATACAGCGTGGCGGTGCAGATATATAGCTCATCGGGCAGGATGCCTCCCCGTCATCTCTGGCTCTGGCTGATTCCGAGCTTCACTGTGGTGTGGGCCGGTGTATGGGTGGGATTGGACAAATTGTTTCAGGACCGGATGAGAAAGCGGCTTGAAAGCCAGAAGCCTCGTGCTAAACGTAGATAGACGAATAGTTCTCGCCTCACACCTTATCATAACGCTGGCCAGTGCATAGACCTCACCTGTCAGCAGTAGTAATCCAACGAGTATGAAACTGGTGGTGGGGAATAATGCAGCAGCGCAAAAAATGCTTGACTTCCTCATGAGATTTTCATTACAGAATATCTTTACTATTAGCAAGGGCAAGGCCCTAAACAATTGAAATTAACTCAAGAAGAGGCACGATCGCTTCTCACCCACTACGCTCACGTAAGAGCTGTTCCCTGGGTTTATGTGTTAGTAGTTGAGAAGAAAACAAGAGCGGGAGATGTGTGCCTCTTTCCCGCTCTTTCCATTCTAGATCTCTGGCAGGGGGTGATTCGGTATTAAGGAAAAAATCCGGATTAATGAACAAATTCGTGCAAACGAAGTTCGGTTGATCAACTACGATGGGGTCCAGATCGGTATCGTGCCGCTTGAGGAGGCAAGACGCCGTGCCGAGGAGTCGGAGCTAGATCTCGTAGAGGTGGCCCCGCAGGCTACGCCACCTGTGTGTAAGATCATAGACTTCAAGAAGATACTCTATGAACAGAAGCGCAAGGCAAGGGAGGCAAGGAAAAAGCAAAAACAGATCGAAGTCAAAGAGATCAAAATGCAGCCAACTATTGACCCTCATGACTTCGAGACCAAACTGCGCCACATTCGTGACTTTATTTCCCATGGGCACAAGGTCAAAGTCACTATCATATACAAGGGTCGAGGGATAACTCATACCGAGCTCGGTGAGCAGCTGGTTGAGAAAATGATCACCCAGCTAGCAGATGTGGCAGAACCGGAAGGCGGTGTGCGTCGGGTTGGCCGGCTTCACATTCTTATGCTGACAAAAAGACGTGGATGAGCCCCTTGTATGAAAGTCTCCCGGCTGTTCTCCTCTCTCAATCGGGTCGATGTTTGAATCCCTGAACAGAACCAGGATGAATTAGATGGGAATGCCATATTATAGATTCTGAGGTATTACAATGCCAAAAATGAAAAGCAGTCGGGGTGCAAGCAAACGTTTTAGCTTAACCGCGACTGGAAAAGTGAAACGGCATAAAGCGTACCGTAGTCATATTCTTACGAAGAAAAGCAAGAAGCGTAAGCGCAAGCTGCGCAAGAGCACAGAGCTTTCAAAGGGTGATCAGAAACGCATCAAAAGGCTTATGGGATGGTAAGCCAAGTTTCATCATGGTGCTCAGATATTAGATTGATCTGCCGTAAGGGTCAGGAGGAGGAAATCAAATGCCACGGGTGACAAATACACCGGCAACCCGACGGCGTCGCAAACGGATGCTCAAGCGAGCGAAAGGATACTACAGCGGACGCTCACGTTTGTTCAAGAACGCCAAAGAGACAATCAGACGCGCTCTGCGCTATGCCTATCGCGACCGGCGTCAGCGAAAGCGGGAATTTCGCCGCCTGTGGATAGCCCGTATCAATGCAGCGACGCGTCTCAATGGTCTCTCATACAACCGGTTTATCAATGGCCTGAAGCTGGCCGGTGTGGAAGTGGATCGTAAAATTCTTGCTGACCTAGCTGTGCACGATATCCAGACCTTCAGTGAGTATGTAAACACTGCAAAAAAGGCGTTGCAGGAACAGAGCGACAAGCCAGAGGCCACACATGCGTGAGGAGGAGTGGAGCCGTCGGAAGAATTCAATAAAGTCTCGGCAGGCAATGGTTGTTTTCGGAGCACCGCCAAGTAGGCAGTGCCTGGAGAAAGGTCGGCTGAGATTGCAGCAAGTTATCAGGCACAAAGAGGGCACATCCTGATGTTTCAGAAAATGATTCGGCAGGTTGAAAAGATTTTACCCGCGCTAGAGCAGGAGTTGAAAGCCGTAAAAACTACAAGTGCCCTGGAACAGGTGCGTGTAAAATACCTAGGGAAAAAGGGCGTGCTTACAAATGTTCTTCGCAATCTGGGCAAATTGACCGCCAAGGAAAAGCCGCTGGTCGGTCGCCTGGCCAACGAGACCAAGACAAAGATCATCGAGATACTTCAAGCCAAAGAGCAGGAGTTGAAATTGAGCGAGGCACGCACTCGGATTGAACAGGAAGAGCTCGACATTTCATTGCCCGGGTGTGGCCCAGAGATCGGCCATCGCCATCCCATCAGTCAGGTGCTCGAGCAAATAAAGGCGATCTTTGTTTCAATGGGTTTTGATGTCGTCGAGGGTCCGGATATTGAATCGGACTACAACAATTTTGAAGCGTTGAATATTCCGCCTGACCATCCAGCGCGGGAGATGCAGGATACCTTTTATGTGAATGACACAATGTTGCTGCGCACGCATACTTCGCCGGTTCAGATTCGTGCAATGCAGGCTCGCAAACCGCCGCTTGCTATCATTGCACCAGGGAAGGTCTATCGTCGCGATGCGGATATTTCCCACTCCCCGATGTTTCACCAGGTCGAGGGATTCATGGTAGATAAACAGATCAGCCTGGGAGATCTCAAAGGTGTGCTTGAAGTGTTTATGCGTGAGATGTTCGGCCCTGACACTGCGATGCGCCTTCGGCCCTCTTTCTTCCCTTTTACTGAACCGAGCGCGGAGCTGGATATTCGCTGTGTCATGTGTATGGGCGAGGGATGCCGGGTATGCAAGCAGTCTGGCTGGGTCGAGATTGTGGGCGCCGGTATGATCCACCCCGTTGTCTTTCGTAACGTTGGCTACAACCCGGATGACTATAGCGGCTTTGCCTTTGGCATGGGAGTTGAGCGCATCGCCATGCTCAAATACCGCATTAACGATATCCGGCTATTCTTTGAAAACGATCTTCGGTTTCTGCGCCAATTCTGAATGTTGCACATTGTTCCGCAGGATTTGCACAGACCGGATTTGAAGGTGGGAGAATGAGAGTAAGCTATCGTTGGCTGCAAGACTTGGTGAAGCTGGACTTGCCGGTCCGCGAAGTGATTGACGATCTGACCATGGCAGGGCTGGAAGTTGACAGCTACGTGGACCTGGGCGCAATCTCCGGCACCATAGTCATCTGTGAGATTCAGGATATTCGGCCCCATCCTGACGCAGACAACCTGGTTCTCTGTCAGGTCAGGACTAATCATAGTACTTCACTGCAAATCGTCTGTGGCGCAAAGAATATTCAGCCAGGCGATCGAGTACCACTAGCACTGCCCGGGGCGAATTTGCCTAATGGTGTCGTCATCAAGAAGACCAAGATTCGCGGGGAGACATCAGAAGGGATGCTCTGCTCAGGTATTGAGCTTGACTGGAACAGCGATGCGTCGGGCATTCTGATTTTGCCTCCCGAGATGCCTGTGGGGGAACCCTTTGATGCGCTACTGGACATCAAGATTACGCCAAATCGCCCGGATTGGCTGAGTATATTTGGTATTGCGCGCGAGCTCGCTTCACGGTTCGGGAAAAAGGTCTTTCCACCCACACCTCGATTTCAGGAAACGATGGATCGCATTGATGCGTTCGTAAAGATAAGCGTAGTGCCAAAACACGATTGTATGCGCTATACCGCGCGTCTGATCCGGAACGTGAAAATAAAGCCGAGTCCGCTCTGGCTGGTTCGGGCGCTCGAGTCAGCTGGATTTCGCGCGGTCAATAACGTCGTTGACGTGACAAATTATGTGTTGCTGGAACTGGGCCATCCGTTGCATGCCTTTGATCTCGACAAGATTAGCAACCATCAGATCATTGTGCGTAATGCAAAGGAGGGTGAAGTCATCGAGACGCTCGATGGAGAGACCCACGAGCTTAAAGATGCGGATCTGCTCATCACTGATCCGTCCAAGCCCATTGCCCTCGCGGGTATCATGGGCTGCAAAAATACGGAGATTAATGATAGCTCCATTAACATTCTACTCGAGAGCGCCTATTTTGCTCCATTGACCATACGGCGGACTTCGAAGCGGCTGAACAAGCAGACCGACTCCTCTTATCGTTTTGAACGCGGCACAGATCGTGAGTGTGTGTCCCTGGCCCTGAATCGAGCAACTCAACTGATTAAAGAGCTGGCCGGAGGAGACGTGACTAAAGGAATTATTGACATTTCGGCCACGTTTCATCCTGAAGATCCAATTCCCATGAACATCTCGACTGTCAATAATATGCTTGGCACACAGCTTAGTTCTCGTGAGATTGCCGACAGGCTGGTCAACCTCGGATTCGAAATCCGCCGATCTGACCGTGAGCGAATGATGATGTCAGTACCATCGTACCGTGTGGATGTGCAACATGAAGTTGATCTCATTGAAGAGATTGCACGCAGTTATGGATACGGCAAGATTCGCGCAACACTGCCCTATCTTCCTGCTCGCCCTGCGGTAGTCAATGGCCTGGATCAAGCGGCAAGCCATCTTTCAACCCTGTTGGCCAATCAGGGCTTCACCGAAGTGATTACTTTCAGTTTTATCGGCCGGGAGCAGCTAGCTGCCCTGGGGCTACCAGAGCACAATCTGATCGAGCTGCTCAACCCCATTGCAGAGAATCAGAGCGTGATGCGAACCTCACTGGTGCCCGGTATTGTAGAGACCATACAGTTCAATATGAACCGAGGTATTGCCGACATCAAGATTTTCGAAATTGGCAAAGTGTATTTCAAGACGGACGATGAGGGGTTCCCTAACGAGCAGACGCAGCTGATCGTCGCCATGACCGGGCCGAGGCAGGCCCACTGGCGAGGGGGCCACGAGTCATGTGATTTATACGATATTAAAGGCATAGCTGAACTTCTCATGCAGAGCCTGAGTTTGCCCTCCGTAGAAATGAGCGCGGTTGCTAAGCTCTCGTATCTTCATCCAAAACGCGCAGCCAAGGTGATGTGTGGAGATGTGGAAGTTTGCCGCTTTGGAGAATTTCATCCTGACATGGAAGAAAAATTTGAGCTGCAGCGGTGTCTCTATCTGTTGGAAATGAACCTGGGCTCAGTCCAGGCTCTTGCAAAGCCCAAGGGGCCGTTTACCGAGGTACCAAAATTTCCTAGTGTGATGCGCGATCTTGCTGTGGTTGTTGAGGAGAGCATTCCTGCCATTGCGGTTGAGCAAATCATTGCTCGTGTGACCCAGCCTGTCCTCGAGGAGGTCAAGCTGTTTGATCTCTATCGGGGCGATCAAATACCTAATGGAAAGAAAAGCCTCGCGTACTCGATTCGCTACAGGGCTGCCGACCGCACGCTCACCGATGAGGAGGTAAACCAGTACCAGGAGGCGGTTATCAAAGCGCTGAAGGAGCAGGTGAAGGCTACGTTACGCTGAATAGCGATCGAACTCAATTGGCCGATACAAACTGAGCCAGCCTGGGCCCAAGGCAGGAAAACAAAGCCTTCGGCTTCGTGTGCTGGCCATCGTCTCAATGCCCAATGTTGCCTTTGGGAAACCAGGGACAAAAATGGACCACGCTACGGGAAAATTATCAGGGCGAGTCCGAGTCCGCTTTGCACCCGCTCCAACGGGCGCGCTCCATCTGGGCAGCGTGCGCACTGCACTGTATAACTGGCTGTTCGTCCGCCAGAAGGGCGGGGTTTTTGTCCTGCGTATTGAAGATACCGATGTGGCCAGATCTGACGAGGCGACACTGGAGGACATCCTGGATGGGCTCGAGTGGTTGGGATTGACGTGGGATGAAGGCCCGCGTGTGGGAGGCCCCTATGGTCCCTACCGCCAGTCTGAGCGCACTGAAATTTACCAGGAGTGGGCCCAGAAGCTCATCAACACGGGGCAGGCTTACTATTGCTTCTGTAGCCCTGAAGAGCTGGAAGAACGCAAGAAGGAGGCGCTGGCTCGCGGAGAGGCACCGCGCTACGACGGCCGGTGCGCCGCACTCACAGCAGCCGAGCAGGACGAATTGCGAGCTCAGGGCCGACGGGCTTCCGTGCGGTTCCGCATTCCCGACATGAATGAAGTAGTGGTGCGCGACATCATCCGAGGTGAGACAGCTTTCGACCGTAAAACGCTGGGCGATTTTGTGCTCCTACGTTCCAACGGATCCCCCTCGTACCACCTGGCCAACGTGGTTGACGACATTTTGATGGAGATCAGTCATGTGATCCGCGGCGAGGATCTCTATCCCAGTACGCCGCGCCATCAGCTGTTGTATGAGGCTTTTGGGATGCGGGTGCCGCAGTTTGCCCATCTGCCAATGATTCTGGCCACAGACCGCACCAAACTCTCCAAGCGGCATGGCGCTGTGGCCCTGGCAGCGTACAGAGAGGCTGGATACGTGCCTGAGGCACTTGTCAACTATCTCGCGCTGCTGGGCTGGTCGCCACCGGATGAGAATGAGCTCATGTCCATTGACACGCTTATTCAGACATTTTCCCTTGATCGCGTGGGAAAGAGTGGCGCAATTTTCGACATCGAGAAGTTGGACTTTCTGAATGGCCATAAACTCCGCACACTTCCGCTTGAGCGTGTTATCGAACTCGCAAAACCATTCTTTTCGCCAGAGGCGCTAGCGCAGGAGTTTCAATTTCAGAAAGCAATTGCCCTAACCCGCGACAGCGTGACGACACTGGTCGAGCTGCCTCAGGCGTGTCAGACCGTCCTGGCCAGACCAACGTATTCTTGTGAAATCCTGGCTGAACTGGCTGCAGAACCGCAAAGCGCAGAATGCTTGCGTGTTCTGAAAGACGGAATAGCTGCATTGGAGAGCATGGAGCACGGTGCGCTTGTGGTCTTGTTTCAACGCACGGGCAAGGCGCTTGGCGTCAAGGGCAAGCCGCTCTATCATCCGCTTCGTCTCGCCCTGACGGGAAAGAACAAGGGGCCAGAGCTGATTGGTATAATAAATCTCCTCGGCAAAGAGGAATGCATCGCCCGAATCAGCACATGCCTGGAACATCTGCAGCATAGCAGCGCGAAACGCACCTCTCCCGAGTAGAATCATCCATGCGAGGAAGGCTCATATTGAGATATCAGAGCCGTTGCCATTCGTGACAATAAGAAATGTGCAGGCGAAAGTTTCTCTTAGCCGTTTAACACCGCTTGGGTGCAAAGTGCTGCTGGCGGCAACGAAAAAGGATGGTGAAGTCGAATGAAAATCGTAGATGACTTTAGGGCTGTGTTTGAACGCGACCCGTCAGCGCGGGGCTTCTGGGGCCGTCTCGAAGTTCTTCTAACCTATTCAGGCTTCCATGCCATTGTCATGCATCGCTTCACACATTTTCTTCACAATCTCCACATTCCATTTATTCCGCGGCTGCTGTCGCAGATTAGTCGCTTCGTTACCGGCATCGAGATTCATCCAGCCGCGAAAATTGGCCGAGGCTTCTTTATTGACCATGGCATGAGCGTCGTGATAGGAGAAACCACGGAAATTGGCGATAACGTAACGCTCTTTCAGGCTGTGACCCTGGGTGGAACCGGTAAAGAAAAAGGGAAGCGCCATCCAACGCTCAAAAACAACGTAGTCGTAGGAGCAGGCGCCAAGGTGCTCGGCAACATCACTATTGGAACCGATGTCTATATTGGCGCCAATGCCGTGGTACTCAAAGACATTCCGGATAATTGCACCGTAGTTGGGGTGCCCGGCCGCATCGTCAAGCGCGAAGGCAAGCGTTCCAGCCTGACGTTAGATCATGTGCATATTCCCGATCCCATCCGCGAGCGTCTGGAGTATCTCCAGGAACAGATTACATGTATTGAAGAACACATAAAATGCGTCGAGAAGGAGTGTAAGGTAAAGGCCCGGTTTGCGGAGAAGATAAGTGACACTGAAGATCTATAATACCCTGACGCGGCGCAAGGAAGAATTTGTGCCGCTTAATCCGCCGACGGTGCGTATGTACAATTGCGGCCCAACGGTCTATGACTACTTTCATATCGGCAACGCCCGAAATTTCGTAATCGCCGACGTCATCCGTCGTTATCTTAGATTCAAGGGCTATCAGGTGCAGTTTGTACAGAATATTACGGACATTGACGATAAGATTATCAACAAAGCCAGGGCAGAGGGCTGTACGACTGAAGAGATTGCACAGAAGTATACTCGCATTTACTTTGAGCAAGCTGATCGGCTCGCCATCCAACGCGCTGATTTACACCCTAAAGCCACTGACCACATTCCTCAGATGCTCACCTTGATTTCGACCCTACTTGACAGGGGCCACGCATACGTGGTGGATGGTAACGTTTTCTTTCGCATCAGCAGCTACACGTCCTACGGAGCACTCTCGGGGAAGAATCCTGACGATCTACTGGAAGGTGCGCGCGTCGAGGTTGACCCACGTAAGGAGAATCCGCTGGACTTTGCCTTGTGGAAGGCATCGAAAGAAGACGAGCCGTCATGGAAAAGCCCATGGGGCGCAGGAAGGCCTGGGTGGCATATCGAATGCTCGGTGATGGCGATGGAACATCTGAGCAAGACTATTGACATTCATTCAGGCGGTGCCGATTTGATCTTCCCTCATCACGAGAATGAACGCGCCCAGAGCGAGAGTGCCACCGGCCAACCATTTGTCCGCTATTGGCTTCACAACGGATTTCTCAATATCAACAAGGAAAAAATGTCAAAGTCGCTGGGTAACTTTTTCACCATTGACCAGGTTCTTGAGCGCTACGATCCTGCCACTGTACGGCTGTTTCTGCTCTCGGCGCATTATCGGCATCCGCTGGATTTTTCCGACGAGAATTTGCAGGAAGCAGAAAGCGCATGCCAGCGGATTACCGATTGTTTGGTGACCATAGATAAACTTATTAATCTCTGGAAGGCCAATGCGCAGTCAGAGGTCACTCGCACAGAACCTCCATCCGGTCTCACTGCACGTGGTCAAAGATTCTCAGAAGCCTTCTGCGAGGTCATGGACGACGACTTCAACACTGCCCGCGCTCAGAGTGTGATCTTCGATCTTGTTGCAGACATAAACCTTCAACGCAAAGAGCTTCCTGACGTCCTCCCTGCCAGTCTTCTCGACGAGCGGTATGTGACGTTGGCCCATTGCGTTAAAGTGCTTGAGGAACTTCTCAGCATCCTTGGACTTCAGATAAGTGGGCCCTCGTCGGTAGCACACGACGACATGGCCGAGCGATTGATCGCCTTGCTGATTGAAATTCGCAGCATGGCGCGTGAGCGGAAGCACTGGGATATTGCTGATGCAATCCGCCAGCGTCTGCAGGATATGGGAATTCACCTGGAAGACCATCCCCAGGGCACAATATGGAAAAAGCAATAAGCTGCATGGGGAGGTGCGGTTGCATTGTTCGGAACAATGCTATCGCGAGCAAGGGCTGAGCTGTGGACAGACGCCTCCTCCTTTGAATGCAAATTCAATCACAAGCAAGTGAATGAGAGAAGCACTACTCCAGTTTCCTCTCTGGCTTGAGCTGAGCGGCATGCCCCGGCTGTTGAATACGAAAATCCGCAGCGGTGCGTGGTCCGTTTTCAAGATCATTGTGGAAGTTGATTGCACTCAGAACCGCTCGCCCGACATCGTCGACCTCTCGGTTGCCGAGCTCAGCGAACGAACCGGGATTGATGAGAAAGCCGTTACCCGATTGCTCAAAAGACTTAAGAAAGAAAAGGTGCTTAGTTGTTTTCTTCCCGATAGTCCAGAGGAAAAGGCGTTACTAAAGATCAAAACGCCGCTTAATACGCCGGTGTCGCCGCAGGAGATTCGGCGCTTGCATCATAGGCTCTTTCCGCCTGGGCGCGACTTTTTTCGCTATGTGGACGAATCAGTGCCTGAGGAGGCAGAGGCACAAGACCAGGTGCTTCAGCAGATTGTGGATCTGTATTTTAACACTATTGGATTAAAGATGAATACGTTTATCCTTGATGAGATCACATTGATTCGCTATCGTTTTCCATTGGATGAGATCAAACGATCTTTCCACCGGGCTAGGCGAAACGAGATTTCCAGCTTGCATTGGGTTATCAAAGACCTCTTACGGGAGGCACAGCGTGGCAAAAAAAAGTAGCACATCCGAATGTCCCAAATGCCAGGGCTACGGCTTTATTCTGAGCGACCTCGGGGCAACACCTTGTGAGTGTCGGAAGCATCAGCTCGTGGCGGAGCGGCTCAACCGGGCTCTGATTCCCCGGAAGTTTCTCAACAAAACGTTCGACAACTTTCGTGCGCGTGACAAGATCCGCAAAGAGGTGCTTAAGGCAGCGCGCGACTATGTTAAAGGATTTCACCTGCGGGAAGAAATGAAGGGCTTGCTCATCATCGGTGTAGTAGGCTCAGGCAAGAGCCACATCGCTATTGCTATTTTGAAAGAAATCATCAAGAAGGGTTATGTGGGACTCTACTTTAATGTGCCAGAGTTGCTGCAGAAGATCCGCGAGACGTACAGCAGCCAGTCGGACGAAGGTGAAGCAGGTATTCTCGACATGGTTTCAGAGACCGACCTGCTTGTCCTCGATGATCTCGGCGCTGATGCAGCCTCCGGATGGGTTCGCGAGCGGCTCTATCTCCTGATCAACCGCCGCTATGAAACGAACAAACCGACCATCATCACGACCAGCTTCGACCTTGAGGAATTAAAAACGCAACTCGGCCAGCGTATTGTGTCGCGCCTGTGCGAAATGTGTAGCGAATTCGAGGATTTGCCCCCTAAAGACTATCGCATGGAGCTGTTGAAATAGGACGGCGTGCCTGGGAAGGTTTCTTAGGACACACAAGAATAAGAAATATCAAACTACAGCGGTACATCGCGTATTATGTTAAGGATTCAGAAGGGGCGACCCGCCGTGGCGGTCGGGTCGCCCCTTCTTGCCAAGTACTAGAGCATGGCCAAGGTTGTTTTGACGGATACGTGCCCGCCAGTGGCGCATAGTCGGGA
>CAYVXD010000069.1:0-19821 GCA_964454265.1 uncultured Candidatus Sumerlaeota bacterium
GTTCGGCTGCTGGTCGCCCCAGGATACCGTACGCGCGCTCACGCCAAATAGCCGCCCGGATTCCGAGCGAAATGGCTTCAATAAAGCAGAGAGAAAACTTTCCTTTACTATAATATCATTATTAATCAGCACCACGATCTCGCCTGCTGCAGCAACAACGCCGCGATTCACACTCGCACTAAACCCGGAATTCGTTTCATTGCGCAGCAGCCGCACTCGCGGAAAACGCTCTTCCACTATTCGCCAGCTTTCGTCACCGCTCGCATCGTCAACCACAATTAGCTCGTATGATAGACCGGTTCTCTTCGCAGAAAGCAGTAGTGATGAGAGACACCGCCCAAGGTACGGCTTCCCATTCCAGTTTGGTACGATAATACTGAAAGCCAGAGTTTCACGCTCCATTGGCAATTGGCTTTCCGCAAGGTGCCTGTGTAAATACCCGAAGAGAGGCGTCTGTCTCAGCGGAGGTTTTCTCTTGCGCGCCTCCCGTCTGAATTGATCGTACAACGGGACGACTGTAGTGCGACACCCGGAGCTTGTCAATATTCATGTAAGCGGCATTAATCGCCAATCTTCGCCGAACGAGGCCCACCAAAATTCGTCACGCTATAGTACTTGTCCCTTGCCACGCACGAACGATACCCACAGAGCATATTTTACACTGTGTGTTTAATAGCATAACGCCCAGGAAAATTCCAATTGACCACCTCTCAGGATCAAGATATTCTAGGCTGTGATACATAGAGCAAGCAATTAATTTCTAAAAATCCATGGTGGGCATTTGACAAAGAATGAGCCTGACGTATCGACAGTTTCTATCAAACCCTTTTCATTTTTTACAACTATTATTCTCATTAATATGCTTTTGCTTTATTGCCCAAAATGCTAATTGCTTCTCTTCCACCGAGCATATTGTGGGAGCATATTATTTTGTCTGGTATCTGAACAATGAGTACTCAGACCATGAAGGAGACGGCAGAGATGCAGACGAGAATTACCGTTGGCAACCACTGCCAAGCAATCCTTGTGATATGTCAGTCGCCTGGCATAAAAAGGAAATCAAAGATATGATGGAGGCATTGGTTGATGTGGTTCTTGTCGATACCTGGTCGCCGAGCTGGTTCTGGAACAGCCTGAACAATTTGGTCACCGCAATAAATGAACTGAAGGCCGAAGGCTATGAGCCGCCGAAATTAGCACTTTTCTATGATACCCCACTTTTATCAGGTCCAGCCAGAGATTTGACTAATTCAACGGATTTAGCCTATTTCTATAACATCATTAAGCAATTTTATGATGCCGTTCCTGACTCCGTGAGAGCAAAAATTGATGGCCAATCGTTATTGCTCTTCTTTATCCCATACAACTATCCAGCGGCCCGCTGGGTTGATTATTGGGATGCTAACACTTTTACTTATGTAAAGAATAATTTTTTTAATGATTTTGGCCAGACGCCCTATATCTTAACGTGTGACCATCTCCATGGCGATTTCTATGGCAGCTGGAATGGAGTGAATAAGGACGGCACCTGGCAGGATGTCTCGAGTGCAACCGATGGAGAATTTCGCTGGTTTGCTTCTTTAGGAGATAGCGATGGGCCGCTGGTTCTTCCCAAAACTATCTCCATCAGCCCGGGCTACTGGTTTGTGAGCAATCCCTATCCTGATCCTACATATCCCAGTTCTACTTATCCTAAGGCGTATCGTCATAGCGGCGCAAGATATACAAGTGATTGGACTATCGCCAATAATAATAGGTCAGGTAGATTTCTGGTAATTATCGAGACCTGGAACGAGTTGTTTGAAGGCACCAACATTAGCGAATCAACCACTACCACAAGTTATCCCGACCAGGGCGCCGATAGCTGGGGCGGTGACCCACGACTGTATATTGATATAACCGCGCAATATGCCAAGAGTTGGAATGACAATATTGATTTTAACTGCACGTTTATTGACGACAGTATTTCAACAACTATCGCTGCTGGGAGTGTATACAATGTTACAATCACGGTGCGAAATATCGGTGATGAAAAATGGCAGGGGAGTTCTTTTCTCCTGGCACAGGACGATACGGATGGTGTGCCCGGGCTTTTTCATCCGAGCACTCCTAATTTTGTAAATAATCGACGCGTTGGACTTGGCTCTGAGCAAATCTATCGAGGAAAGCCACTCACCTTTAATGTGGTTCTTCAGGCTTCCTTAATACCAGGGGTTTACATCCCACAATGGAAGATGTTGAAAAATTCTTCCATCTGGTCGACTGGTTCGCTGGGAAAAATAATTAATGTAACTCAATCAACTTCAGCCCGGTTTTGGCAACTATATAAATAATATTGAATTTGTTTCGTTGCAAAGAGAAACTTTGTTTTACAAAAACACTCTTTGGCATAAAGGTAAAAATATTCGATGAAGATTGTATACTGATGCTTTAGGCAGTACTTCAATATTTTTTCAACTCTCTTGCACCCATGCTGACCCACGACTAAAATTAAGAATGCGCTCTCTTGTATGCGAAAGAACGTAACTTTGCAACAAATCAACCGCAAAGAGTCAATCTCGCCCGCGAGGCTAAGGAGCTCTATCCCCCATGAATAAAGCTGACCGTAAGCTCGCAAACCTGTATCGTCAGGTTATCCGCAAAGCCGATGCACTCAGACCCCAAATGGTTGCCGTGAGCAGATTCATTCACGATCACCCTGAACTGGGCGAACAGGAATTCAAATGCTCACAGCGCCTGATGGATGAGCTCCGTGCGCATAGCTTCCAGGTTGAAATGCCCATTGGCGGGATGCCCACTGCGTTCCGCGCCACATTGAAAGGCCGGCGAACCGGGCACACAATAGCTTTCCTTGCCGAGTACGACGCACTGCCCACTGTAGGCCATGGATGCGGCCATAATTTTATCGGCGCTGCTTCAGCCTTTGCTGGCATTGTACTCTCTGATGTAATGAACTCGCTCAACGGACGCATCCTCGTGATAGGGACTCCAGCGGAAGAAACTATTGGAGGCAAAATCACACTCCTTGAGGCAGGAGTCTTCGCGGATGTAGATGTGACCCTCATGGTTCATCCTAGCACGGAAACGCGCATCTACTATAGCTCCCTGGCTGCCCAGGTCATTGAAATCGAATTTCGTGGCAAGCCTTCCCATGCTGCTGCATCTCCATGGCTGGGTATTAACGCCCTCGATGCCCTGGTACAGACTTACGTGGCCATTGATAACCTGAAAAAACAGCTCAGCCCCTCAGTGCGCATCCCCGGTATTATCACCTACGGCGGCGTTCGTCCTAATATCGTTCCCGAGCGAGCCATCGGCCAATTCAGTGTGCGGGCCGAGAACTCAGCCATGCTCTCGGACGTGATAAAAAGAGTAAGAGCATGCGCAAGGGGAGCAGCTCTTGCTACACGTGCGCGCCTCACCTTCCGTATTATAGACCGCCGCTATGACGAAATGCGAAGCAACCGTACTCTCGCTAGCCTGTTTGAAAGCCACTGGCGTGCCCTCGGCGGCCAAATCCGCGAATCCTCTCTCAAAGGCCGAGGCTCGGTTGACATCGGAAATCTCAGCCACGTAATCCCTGCTATTCATCCGTCAATTGCAATTACCAATCAAGAAACGCCCGGGCACTCCCGAGAGTTCGCGCGTGCCGCTATTAGTCCTCGCGCCAATTGCGAACTTCTCCGCGTTGTAAAAACCCTGGCCCTTACTGCACTTGACATTATAACTCAGAAACAGGCACTCAAAAAGATTAGGGCAGAGTTTCAACTGCAACGTAGCGCCAAAAGCAAGTAAACAGATAAATTCGCCTCAGGCGGATAAATCCTGGCAATGTAACGCTGCTGGTACACCATCACATTTGAAATGTGGAGTAGAAAATCGGGGACTGTCCCAAGCGAGGAACGAGCGCGTGGAGTGTACCCCATTTTTCAGAGGGTTGGGATTGAACTCTTGGCAGGAAAAAGGGAGGCATACAGACTTCCAGGGCAGGATGCAGAGACAGTCCTTATGGTCCTGCAGGCGTTGAGAATATTACGCGAGATGGATTAACGGGGAAATACAAAGAGACGGGACGTTTAGCTTCTTGCAGGACTAATTGTGAGCACACTGGCACCGGTTTTGAAGAGGTTTCCCTTCTTCACTCCACGGAAATTCTTCGCCTTCGCCATCGCATCCATGATACTGTTGGCTCGCACGTACACCGACCTCTCAGTGTACTTCCCGCTTCCCGCATGTCCGCATTTCACTACGCAACGATAGAGCTTCATCTGATTTTACCTCTTCAGCACTATTGTGATGCAATATTTATACCAGGATGTATTTATTTCTTCATTTTTGTATATATGTTTGAAAACATTGAGGTTATACTGTTAAGCAAAAAATACATCAAACTATAAATCCGGGATAACAAATGTAAAATGCAACACCTAATTGCAAAAAGCAATTTCTGTGCGCTAATTGTTACAGGTAAGCTTGCCTGGCAAGAGTTATAGCCTGTCCTGGTAACTAAGGAAGGAGGCGAGTTAGATCACCATAAGTCTCAGGGCGGCCCCTACGATTTATTTCGTGTAGATGGTTTGGCACAGGGACAAACGCATGCAATTGAACTATCGATAAATAGCATTGGCATCGTATTCCGTTTATCTTGGACGATTTCATCCGTTGTAGGAACAGCCTGCCGCGGCGGGCTGCCCTGTTGTCTCCAGAGGAATGTGACCATGTCATAACGTGCCCCTGCAATTATCCCGAGAGCACTCCTCTCCTTGTGTCAGGTCAAGTAAGCAACTCAGATTACTTCAGACGACGCAAGAGCCACTACCAGCCTGTCAATCAGATCCCGCGCTACCTTGTTCGGACACCCAAAGTCATTCACGATAATTGAGTAGAACATCTTCTTGCCCACAGCATTCGTAACCAGACCCGAGAGCGAATGAACGCCTCCAATGTAGCCGGTCTTTCCAAGAATGCGCGACTCAACGGCCCGTTCTTCCGGCGTGTCCCGAAATCGCGTACTGAGACTCGCGCCGGCCTGGCCTCCCCTTGGCAGCGAATCGAAAAACACTGCGCTCTCTTTGTGCCCATCCATAAAGCGCAGCAAATCCACCAATTGATGTGCTGACACCCGATTCAGGTACGACAATCCCGACCCGTCAATCAGAATATGCCCCGGCTTGTAGATATCTTCCTTATGGAGGAACTCCTGTACTGCCTCCACGCCAGCTTCAAAACTGCCTTCACCCTTCACTTCTGCCCCAAGGGTCTTGAGCACCTGCTCAGCATAGAAATTCTGGCTGCGACGATTGATAACCCTCACAATCTCCGACATTGGTGGCGAGACAAAGAAGGCCATCTGCCGCAGGTTCTGGCGCAGCTCAGCCTTCTCCTCATCCGAGAGCGTGTCAATGTCGCGCGGCTTACCTTGTACCTTGACGCCCTTTTCGCGCAGCACATCGTTAAAAACGGTCACAAAGAAAAACGTCGGATTGTAAATCGCCGCAGAGTCGTACTTCTCCTGCTTCGCAGGTACACTTCCTTTAGCCACTATCGCGTTGTTCTTATCCTCGCGCAAATACGAAAGGTCTGCTGAGCCCTTTGCCTCACCCGTGGTCACATTATTGACGAGCTTCACGTAATCTGTCTGGGGATTCAATGTAAACTTCGCTGCCCCGCCCTGCTTGCGCGCCCCTTTCCAGAGCATGTCAATGCAGTTATCGTTAAACGAAAGCGCCGAGATTTCCGCACAGTACCACTCGCCTCGCTCCTTCGGATACCATCCCTTGCCAAAGTAGACGTCGTCAAAGTGATCGTCGTCTCCGATTAAATCGCCGGTCACAATCCTGATCCCCTCCTCCTTGATATCCTTTGCCCAGTCGCGCAGCGTCTTGGTCACGTCGCGGTTATTTTCCTGGAAACGGCCGGAAATTGTTGGATCACCCGAACCCACTACAACCAGGTCTCCCGCCAACTTCTTTCCCCTAATCTGACCGCTATAATAAACCCGCGTAGTGTAGGTATAGCCTGAGCCAAGATAATAAAGCGCAGCAGCTGAAGCGTGAAGCTTGTTACACGATGCAGGCTTCAAGGGAATGTCGCCATTATGGTCATAGAGGAGCTGTGGCAAGGCCACGTCTTCCACCCGCATGCCCACAGTTCCTCCTTTCAGATCGGTCTCCTGAAGAATCGCCGCAAGCTCGGCTTGCAGACTCGTCAGGTCGCTCGCTTGCGCTGTTGCGACGCAGGTCAACCCACAGAAAAAAAGCATCACGATAACAAAAATAATTGCTCCTATACAGTAATGTCGTCTCACTCTCACCGCCGTACCTCCCTTTCGCTTGGTGTAACGTCTTGTTTTTGGTCCGCCTAGCGTGCCGCCATACTCACGTTTGCCACTCCACTTCTTCCGTTTCACCACACACTGCCGTACTTCCGTGCGCCTCGCAGCCCGCTACGCCTCGCCCAGGGTTCCATAGACGCACTCCCCATTAACCACGGTTGCACGCACGCGAATCTCCAGGAGCGTCTCTTCCGGGACTGATAGCGGGTCCCCGGAAAGTACCGCAAAGTCAGCCAACTTGCCTGGCTCAATGGTGCCTTTCATGTCCAATTCGCCTACCGTCATGGCCGGCTGCTTCGTGTAAGCCGCCAGCACCTCCTCGCGCCCGAGCCGTTCCTCCGGATACCATCCAGCCGCTGGTTCACCCGCGAGATTCTTGCGCGTTACTGCTGCATGAAACCCAAGCAATGGGTTCATTGGCTCCACCGGCGCGTCTGAGCCAAAAACCAGCGTAGCACCAGCATTCCCCAGGCTTTTAAATGCATACGCATAGCGTGCGCGCCGCCCCCAGAAATTATCCGCTGCACCCATGTCGCTGCAAAGATGCACCGGCTGTACAGATGCCACAATGTCAAGCTCTCGCACCAGCGCCAGATCATCTGGATGAACCAGCTGGAAATGCTCAATACGATTGCGCATCCCGGCTTGAGCTTTTTTGCCTGCGGATTCTACCGATTTCCGAAACGCCCGGAGCGTCTCGCGCACCGCTCGGTCGCCAATCGCGTGTACCGCTACGCTGAGCCCGTGGCTGTTCGCTCGCCGAACCGCCTCTTCCAGCTCTTTCTCCGTCATCACACACATGCCCGAGTTCAAAGGTTCATGCTCGAATGGCTCGAGCATGAACGCTGTGCGCCCACCGAGCGAGCCGTCAGCAAAAAGCTTTATACCACCGATGCGCAGCCATTCATCGCCGAATCCACTTTGTAACCGTAGCTTGATGAGATCCTCCATGCTGTCCAATGGCAAATAAAACGTTACCCGTACGCGAAGACGCCCCTCACGCGCTAGCTCCTGAAACGCCTGAAAACTATCGAGATCTTCCATATTATGAATTGACGTAATACCCAACTCATTTGCCATGCGGCACGCGCGCTCGAGCATCTCTTTCAGCGCCTCGATGCTCGGCTGATCAATGCGATCCAGCACCAGCTCAATAGCCGTCTCTTTGAGAATGCCGGCGAGCTCGTTTGTCTCAGGATCGCGTGCAATTTGGCCGCCCGGAGGTGCTGGCGTGGATTTCGTGATCTCGCATTGCTGCAATGCAGCGGAATTCACCCATAAAAGATGCCCACACTTACTGCTCAGCGCCACCGGCACATCCGGAAATACACGGTCAAGTGAAGCGCGCGTTGGCAATTCTGGCCGCACCCACTGATTATGGCTCCAGCCAAACCCGCGCATCCACTCCAGCCGTTTCCTTATCGGGCTACGCTTGAGTATTTCGATCGCTTCCTCTTCACTTCGCGCACTCGAGAGGTCAATCTGCTCCAGCTTCTCGGCAAAATAGCGAAAGTGAATATGCGCATCAGTAAATCCAGGCAGTACCGTGGCTCCTCCGAGATCAATCTCTTGGTCCGGCAGAAAGCCAGTCCGGTTTGCCATTTGATCGTTACCTACTGCCAGGATTCTATTGCCACTTATTACCATCCAAGAGGCTATCAAGCACTGCGGATTCCCCGTATAGATGCGCCCATTTCGCAGCAGGGTTGTCTTTATGGTCTCCATGTAACGAATCAGAACTCCGTGCGCAGACTTTTTGCGCGAAAATCACACCGAAGCACTTCGCTATCCCTCTCCCTGTCTACTACCTACCGTCTACTGCCTACTGTCTACTGCCTACTGCCTACTGTCTACTGTCTACTGCCTACTGTCTACTGTCTACTGTCTGCCTCATTGCAGAATGCTGAAGTCGAACGTCACACTCAGCTTAACGTAATTGCGCTTAACAGTGTCGGGCAACGGCCCGAGAGTTCTCGTGACTTGCAGGCTTCGCACCGCGAATTCGTCCAGTTGTACGTTGCCCGAGGACTTGATAATGCGAATATTGGTGATCGTGCCGTCACGCAAAACAGTGAACTCCACTTTGGTTGTTGCAGGGAGATTCTTAAGATGCCTGGGAATGTGGAAATTGCTCTCGATTTTCGCCAGCGCACTCTGAAAGTAAAAGTCAGGCAGATCAACTTTCTCGAAGGTGACCGGGCGTGGTTGAGGCGCTGGAAGAGTACGGACAGGCGTTGCAGCGGGCTGGACAGCAGGGCGTTGCGTTGGGGCTGGGGTGGAGCGTGGCCGCGGCGTCGATACTGGTGTTGCCTGTGCCCGGGGCGTTGGCCTCGGAGTTGCTTTTGGCGTTTCTTTCAGCTTCTCAATAACCTTCTTTGGAGTCGGCTTGGGCTTCGGGGTCTGCTTAGGCGTTGCCTTTGGCTTCGGCTTGACAACAGGTCGAGGCTCCTGAACCTTTGTGGCCAGAGTCTTTGGCTTGGTAACACTGTAGAGATGCACCATGCGAAATGGCACGATGTGCCGATAGGATGGCCGCGCAATGTTCATACCCACGAATATGAGAAATACCAACACATGACCCACAACCGAAATAAGAACGAGTCGCCATAACAGCCGATCTTCGCTTTCCAGAATCCCAAACATCAGCGTTACTCACAGCCAATAGTATGAAGTAGGCAGCAAACAGTAGACAGTAGACAGGTGCCTTCGGATTGGATTATGACTCTTCATAAGTTCTTGTGCTGTCTGAAAAGACCCCTGTCCACCTGCGTTCATCTGTGGTTTATAATGTCATTTGGTTTATTATTTATTGCTTTTCGCATAAATAAAGAAACAGCCAAAGCCGCTGAAGGCCTTATTTTTGTACGAATGCTTGGACTTTAACCGTGCCATTCAACGTGGCACGGGCATCACGCACAAGGCGCATTTTCAACAGGTTTTAAACCTGGTCCCTATATAATTCGCCTCACGGTTTCTTTTGAAGAGCCAATACTATCTACCCCTTTATCGCTTCGTTACGGGCTGTGTCACGATCCCGATGTTCTCAACCCCTGCGTCTTGCACCGCCGCTATCACCTGTGCAAATCTGCCGTACGAGGCATTTTTGTCTGCCTCGATCACAACGTCAATGTTCCGTGCACGTTCGTAATTCGCATGCAGCTCTTCCGTCAGCTCATTCAACGTCACGCGCTTGTCATTTAAATAAATGCGCTCGATCTCCTCTTCATCCAACCGCTTCTGAATCGTAATTGTAAATGTGGTTTTTTGCTCAAGCCGCTCTGCGGTTTTTACTTCAGGCAGCTCCAGCCTGAGGCCGTACTTTAAAAGCGGCGCAATGACCATAAAGGCAATAAGCAGCATGAACGTAACATCGAGCAGTGACGTTAAGTTGATTGAAGAAAGAACGGGCAGATCGCGATGATGCCGCTTCACGCCTTTTTACCCCTCTTCAATAACTGCTTCTGGATGATGTTCGAAAGTTCCAGAGCAAAGGAATCCATACGACTTATGAGAATCTGAACCTTGTTCGTGAGATAATTATAGCAAATGACCGCGGGAATTGCTGCCACAAGACCAGCCACTGTGGTGCTCAGGGCTGTGGAGATACCCGGCCCCAGAGCCTGCACCGCAGACGCCCCCTGTGTGCCAAGGCTTTGGAAACACCCCAGAATGCCCCAGACCGTGCCAAAAAGCCCGATAAATGGACACACGTGTGCCGTAGTCGCCAGGAAAATCAGGTAACTCTGTAGATTCGAAATCTCACCCGCTATCGTTCGCTCCATCACCCGCTCAGTTCCAACCTTGGCAATGTCCACACGTGTGTTCAGATCCAGGCCGTAGTCATCCTTGTACCAGTTCTCCATCTGCACTTCAACGTATGCCTCGCGCATTACCAGCGCCAGCGGACTGTCTGGATAGTCTGCTGCGCTCTTGTACGCATCATCCAGACTCCCCCCTTCGCCCATGCAACTCTCCGTAAATTCGTCGGTCTGCTTCGTCGCCTGATAGATATGCAGAAACTTGTAGCCAATAATTGCCCAGGAGATTACAGAAAACATCCCCAGCACAATCAGGCACGCATGCCCAACAAGATCCGTTGATTTGATCGCCGAAATAATATCAACACCAAGCCAGCCGACGCGTGCCTGACTCTGCAGCATGGGAAAAAAGCTCTCTTGCACGATTGAGAGAAAAAGCGAGTGAACAGGATTCATGAGCCTCAGACTCCTTTTCAACTAGCTCTTGTGTCCGCCTCAGAAAGTTTCATGTTGATAGCGCATCCAAGGTTAGATTTTTGGAGTGCGGTAGCGAAACGTAGTGTAGCTACCGCTTTCGCGCCCGAGACGGAACTTATTAGTCGTAAGCAAAGCTTACGAAAGAAAGGCCGAAGCTACGTTTCGGCTTATGAAAGCGTCTGTCTTGGCGGACGCTCTCCCCTAAAAAATAATCAGTGGCCAAGTGCACAATGCCTTATAGGCAGGTAGAAATCTAATCGGGTCATCCGCCGCAACGCCAATATGCAGAATAGGCCATTTTGGCACTGATAAGAATCCGTATCCGCCAAAAGACTGTTTCATAATAATACACTAATGCATATCTAAACCTATGATTGACAATATTCTATCAATTTCTTCAAGTGAGCTGTAATGTATTTCGATTTTCCCCTTTGTCTTTGATTTCGGTGTGATTCGGACCTTTGTGCCGAACCTGGCCAGTAGCTGCTCCTCCAGTTGCGCTAGATGCGGATCGCTCTGCCGTGCTCTCCCTTTTTTCGCACGCCGTCCTTCAGCAATGCGCTTGGCTTCTCGCTCTGCCTCTCTAACTGATAGCTCTCTGGCAAGTATCAAAGACCTCAATTGACGCTGTTGAGATAGATTTTCAAGAGAGAGAATTGCCCGGGCATGTCCCGGCGTTAGCCTTTCCTCCTCCACGTCCTTTTGCATCTCTACTGGCAACGAAAGAAGCCGCAATGTGTTTGCCACAGATGAGCGCTCCTTTCCCACGCGCTTGGCAATCTCGTCCTGCGTTAGCTTGAAATGCTGAGCCAGAGTTTTATAGGCCTTTGCCTCATCAATCGGATTCAGGTCTTCTCTCTGTAGATTTTCGATAAGGGCAAACTCCAAGACCTCATTATCCGACGCTTCAACAATAAGTGCCGGAATACGCTTGAGCTCTGCTATCCTTGCAGCCCGAAGGCGTCGCTCGCCAGAAACCAGCTGGAAGCGGTCATCCACGCGTCGCACCACAATCGGCTGAAGCAATCCCGTTGTCTTGATTGACTCAGCCATTTGCTGGATCGTCTGGCTATTGAACTGATGGCGCGGCTGATATGGATTGGGCTGCACCTGATCAAGGGGAATTTCTTGCACGGCCCTCTTCTTTTCATCTTCAGTAATGTCTTCGACCTTTGGAATAAGGGCATTAAGACCTTTTCCCAGGGCACGCTTTTTCATAAATCTCGGCCTCCTCTCGCAGACGGAAGCTGTACCGGATGGCGGCCGTCTGGCTATGGCTACCGGGGATTTGCCAATGGAGGCAAACACCCTCGGAAATGGTAGGGGCATTTCATGAACTGCCCCACCACCAGATTATTTGGGCTCTTCTCCAGAGCCCGGGGCGAAGTCCTCTCTTGTCTCCGACGGCTGATCGGTGATCTGCTCCACCCTCTGTTCTGGAACTGATGGGCTGATCTTTTCATTCAGCCCCATAATCTCCTGGCAGAGGTCAATATACGATGCGCTGCCAGAGGACCGGAAATCGTAAAAGATAATGGGCTTCCCAAAGCTGGGAGCCTCGCTCAGCCTCACACTTCGTGGAATAACGGTCTTGAGAACAACGCTGCCAAAGTAGTTCTTCACCTCGTCAATCACCTGCTGTGAGATGTTGGTTCGCGAATTCGACATTGTCATAAGGATACCACCGAGCTTGAGTCTGGGATTGAAGTTTTGGTTGACGCGCTGAATCGTCTCTATAAGCAGCGACAACCCTTCAAGCGCATAGTACTCGCATTGTACCGGGATTATGACCTTGTGAACCGCAGTGAGGACATTGATAGTGAGCAGGCCGAGCGATGGCGGTGAGTCAATTACAATATAGTCAAATGAGTCGCAGATATCGTGGATTGCAAGTCTCAAGCGCTGTTCGCGAAATGGGATGGGGACTAACTCAACCTCAGCTCCGATCAGCTGAATATTTGCAGGCAGAACCGAGAGGTTGTCAAAAGTGGTCTTGATGATGGCGTCGCTTGCTGGAGCCTCATTCAGGAGCACATCGTAGATCGTGTTTTCAAGGCTGTTCTTATCCACGCCAACGCCACTGGTGGCGTTTCCCTGAGGGTCCATGTCAATAAGGAGGGTCTTGTGCAGCGCGGTGCCCAGGCAGGCTGCCAGGTTAACAGCAGTTGTTGTTTTCCCCACTCCGCCCTTTTGACTTGTAATCCCGAGGATTATTGCCATGTTGACTCTATCCGCTCGAGCTGGATTTTCGCTATCGGAACTCACAAGAGTGTTTCACGTGAAACACTGCGAGCCGGACCAGCACCGCCGTTTCACGTGAAACATCCGCACTACCGTGGCCTTCATTCCAATACAGCCTCTCCCCTGAAAAGACCAGGATTCTACGGATCGTGACCTCGGCAAATGATAAATGAAACTATCAAAATGCAAAGAGCAAAATTATTTCTTTCATTACATTTTGCATTTTGATTTTTGCATTTTTCACTTTGCATTGGCGCATAACACATTCTCTGCGAAGTTGGCCCTCCTAGTCTTTATCCTTCGAGGATTTCGTACCTGGTTCGCCGCTCTTTTTATCTTCAGCCTTGCTGCCGGGCTTTGCCTCGACCTGCCGTGACGTCTCATCGGGGTGCTCGCCTTTTTTCTTCCTCTCCTTCGCTTTATAGTCAGTCGCATAAAAGCCGGAGCCTTTAAAGATGAGTCCTGCTCCTGAAGAGATGATCTTTGTTAATTTACCACCACACGCCTCGCACCTGGTCTTTGGCGCCTCACGCAAGGATTGAAAATACTCAAATGTGCGATTGCATTCCTTACACTGGTATTCATACGTTGGCATCGTACCTCAGATCCGCCAGAAAAAAACCGCTCCAATTAATGCTTTGTTTTCAAACTACCGACAAGCAGGTTGTACTTATCAGGTGTAATTTCAGAATTCAAGAAAATATTTTATCGTCTTGCGGCTGATTATTTTCAGGTCCAGTGCTTCTTATACTTGTGGTAAGTGAAACTCGAAGAGAGAAGATATTGAAAAGCAAAAAAGATCCCGGCTCTCCATGCCCGGAATCTGAGCAGGGAGGCCGGGATTTATTATCTGATTGGCTGGGTTATGCCGCTAGGGCGCGCATATTTT
Source organism: uncultured Candidatus Sumerlaeota bacterium (assembly GCA_964454265.1). Classification (GTDB taxonomy): domain Bacteria; phylum Sumerlaeota; class Sumerlaeia; order MWCT01; family JAUWMI01; genus JAUWMI01. Next base: position 13,700 of record CAYVXD010000069.1, read on the forward strand.
TTGAATTACTGCTACTCAATATCTTCGCCACACGGAATCGGATAGCGAATAAGCGGCAGTACGGTCTTTCTGCCAAGCGGGTCAACTTGCACTGCGTAGCCATTGAGGTCTATTCGGCCTCGTCCCATCCAGATAATGTCTATACTTCCTTCTATCCACGATGGCAATATGGTGTTAATCTCCCCAGGTAATAGCTTCTGGACGCCATTCGGTGGCACAGTCAGGAGTTCAGACATTCCGGCAGGTGCCCCATCCGGCTTAAAAAAGAGCAAGCGAAACTGGCGCGGATGGCGGAAATTGTTGTTGCGGACGTATAGGGCCAGCCTGTTATCGCCCTGGATAGTGCCATAAGGCAGCACCAGTTTTCCAAGGTGTAATTCCGGCGAAGCGGGCGGGACTTGCCACAGGGCAACTGTGATGAAGCTACCGGGGTCGCCATGGATTACCGTATCAATGGTCTTTGTACCCGGGTCGAGGCTGATTGGCTTTTGAACCACTGGTCTTCGCATGTTCAGTTCGCGAGGGGTAACGACGAGGTGGCCATTAATGCTGATACTGCCGCTAGTCACGGGGTTGCCCTGGAGAACGTCGGGCAGAATCCAGTTTCTCCCGATGCCATTAAGAACCAGGAGATGGCATTGGCCCGTTTTTGTAACCTCAAAGCTGTCAGAGAAGAACGCTGGCGACTGGTCAATGATCTCATAGCGTTCCGGGCCGAAAAGGAGAATTTGGCCTGTACGGTAATTAGGATCCGGCTGAGACTCCTTTGCATAGAGACCAATGGTGAGGCCTAACACCAGTAAAATCAATAGAACACAAACACCAATGTGCCTTGTTTTCATTGCGCCCATACCTCCTTTCTATGTATCGATTTGCAACAGCAGGCATGCCGTGCAACGTTTGGGATTATTTGCAATATCCACGCCAGAGAGCGTAGATGAGAATACAGAGGCTTTAATGAACGTATATGATTGATATTATTAGCATTACAAAAAGCACGCAATATTAAGATGGGGCTTTGCTTGTCTGGCGCTGTGTACGTTTTGGGTCAGAGTCATGTACGGAGTCGTTCGCCAGAGAACGGAAATCGGGCACTGTGTACTAAGCCTGCAACTCATTCATTGAGTTTGTCATAAGCTGCCTTAAAAACATTATATGCGTGGTCGTCGAATAGAACAAAGTAGACCTTCTCGAGCGACTTGCTATTTTTGAGGAAGGCAAGGGTTTCTTGAAACATAATTTCAGCGCAGCGATCTACAGGAAAGCCGGCCACACCGGTGCCAATTGCAGGGAATGCGATTGACTTGAGGGCTTTCTCCTCGGCGCGTAGGAGACTGTTGCGAGTAGAATCGGCAAGGGATTTCTCAGTAGTGAGGCTTTCCCGTCCCATGCTGGCAGCGTGAATGACATAGCGTGCAGGGAGATTGCCTGCACCAGTGATAGCAGCCTCGCCGAGAGCGACAGGGCCATGCTGGTTGCACTCCTTCTGAATAGTTGGCCCGCCTTTGCGCCGGATCGCACCTGCCACCCCTGCACCGAGAATGAGATCCGTATTTGCGGCGTTGACGACGGCGTCAACATCCATATTCGCAATATCGCCTTTTTCGATAATAATCTTCTGCTTCATGGCGTAGTCCTTATTCATCAAGGTTCGTTATGATCTTGAACCCTGGGCGTATTAGCACTTTGCGATACTCAAAAGGAAAGATATCATAAACAGACAGAGTTTAGCAAGGAAAAGATGTGGGCTGGATTTGGCTTTGAACTGGAACCTGGTATTTTCGGATAGCATTTCCGGGGCGCACCGAAAAACTTCCGAAATCAAGGGGGGGCAGGGGTTTAACCGCAGCCGCCAGGATAATTACTATTCTCCCTGGCATCTGCTTATCATGGATGCCCCCCCGAATTTCCAAGATTTCGCTTTACCTCGTTAGGGCTCCTGATTGTCATCCATTTCTTCTCTTAGCACATCCGCCACATAGTTCAGCAGTGAAATTGCCTTTAGGCTATTCGACTCTCTCCCGTAGTCTAGAGATTCACCATGTAATACCTGATGTCGGTTAAGCCCAACAAATGCTTCGTCCCGCTCGTATTCGGAATCTGAAATCGGAAGGGGCACACAAAGGGGATAAAGGATTGCTGCCTGAAAGGCATCCAATTCTAAGGATTCGATATACCCGGCTATCGCAGGAACTTTTTGTCTTTTTCGAAAAAGCTGAATACCGATTAATTCTTTGCAGATACCATCTGCTTGTGCCAGAAATACTGGCACTGATAGGTTATACTCAGCGCGAGAATGAGCTTTGAAAGCAGAAGAAAAAATTTGGCCTCGATGAGGAAAGTTCTTTATTAAATCCTGCTCAATATCCGACATTTTTTTTCGAAAATACTTCATGAGGATTTGTTCTGCTTCATCCACATCACCATCAGACAAGGCCTTTTCAAATTCCCAGAGTGCTCTAAGGTCCATTTCTGAATCAATATACCAGCCATGTTTTCCCAGAATGACAAGTGCATTTTGCATTCTTCCAGGTAGCTTCTGCACTTCTTCAGCAACTTTCGCAAACGGAGCAATCAAGTGCTTGGCGAGATTCTCCTGCATTTGACGTAGCGGTTCCGTAAGCGCAGCAGCCATCCGCCGCTGTGATTCGATGAAGGGTTTTCTAATTGTCTCTGCTAAGTGTTTTTGTGGCTCAATGGATAGGCAAGGCAACCCTTTCACTCTCCGTTGGATTTCTTTAAAAGGCGCTAGCATTTCCCGAATAGTCTTTAAATATGCTTGCCTCTGAGATGCGAAGAAGTCTGGCAAGAGTCTTTTCGTATTATCTTTATTTCGGGTCATATATACTATCCTTACCGCAAACGAGTGAGGCGTCACCAGCCCAAAGCATGTGCAACTACTTGGTACAGCATAGTTTACACATCAACAAGGAGTAATTCCCTACTGCAAATCACCGCCGCGCCCTTGGTGTTAGTGCAGGTACATGTTTGGCGTACCCTTTGTCTTTCTTCTTTTTCTATCTGGCTCCTCTCTTAGAATGGTCATAAACTCTACGCCACCGTAGAAACTCATTATCCATAGAGATCTGGCCCTACCTGGACAGTAATACCCAACGTATGTGAAGACATTGTTACCGATTTCCCGGAGGTTGCCGCTGGCAATGAAGGCCTTAAGTTCAGCTGGCATTGATCCAAAATCCTTTCCGCTTGGTGCCATACGCCACTCTATTTTGCAACCAACGCAGCTTATAGAATTCTCTTTATAAAGCAGCGCCCTGGTTGTTCTCTCCATGAATCTATCCATCACTTCTTGATCCAAATCGAAAGCCGGATGCTTCCCCAAGTAGATCCTCCCGGGAGAATAACGATCAATGAATTTTATACTGTTGAGCATGTGTTGAAGCCTACTTTTGCCTTCTTTTCTGAGATAAGAGCGATTGCGCTTGCCTGCAATCTGATCCCTTATTCCCGGGTGGTTTTCAGTCGTTTCTAGGGAAGTTAGCAGGTTTCTAACAGGCTCATCATACTTCTCGTAATCTTTTTTACATACACAGCAGCAAGGGACGGCTATCAAATTACTTGGCCGAGGTGACGGAAAGAAACATTTGGGAGGAACGTGATCTTTCGTTGTTCCTCCTCTCTTACCGCAATATATACAGATCTGCGACATTTCATTTCCTGAAATTGACGCTTATTATTCTATTCGAGAGCAGCTCTTTTTGGGAAAATACGGGGACACGTTATGTATTTCTCTTTCTTCGTCCAGATTTCTGTTGTTTCAGACAACGGCCGAGCAGCGTTTCTGGTTTTTCTACGAAACACGCCGGGCGGTATAGCTGTTTTTCCTGATTTTTCCCTCGTCTGCTTTCTGAAATCCCCCTATTACTTAACCTGTGCCCGCATTCCCACCCACGATTCTGCTCCTGCCAAGTTCGCTATAAATTCCAAAGAGTCCAACAAGAATAAATGCGACAGGGAATACAATACCTTCAATACGGCCGATATTAGATAGGAGCATGTATAAAAAGACGGAGAAATAGAAAATAAAGAAGACTCCAAGGCCCAGGCAGGTCAGTTTCGAAACCTTTATGCTATGGTCAAGCACATGCCTTATAGTCTTAATGAGGCGGGTTATGAACAATCCAAAAAGAATTGGGAAGGTGATTAATTCGATGATCAATACGATGAAGTAATATTCTCTGCTGAACAGCATAATTCCACGCTTTACCATATATTCTGGACAGGATTGACAAGATTAACGACTGTATTTCTCCTCTCGGAGAGCAGGTGCAGTCGGTCCATTGAACTCTTTATTCATCGTGTAAATCCTGTTAATCATGTCAAAATATTTTAGACAGGATTTACAAGATTCACAAGATTAACAGCTACTCGGCTATGCCCGCCTATCTATTTAGTGTGTTTATCATTAATAGGTGCCGCAATGCAAGCGGTAAATATCGTATAATCCCACTTCTTGAATATAAGCCCAGCGATCTTCATTGGTTTTACCGTTTTCTGCTAGACATCGGGCGGATATGAATTTATTGCTTGTTATGTGGGTGTTGGTGAATTGCGCATTCCCCTGGAACGAATATGCTGGAGTCGCTTTCAATGGCATTGACAGGTACTGGCAATTGCAACAGATCGGCGAGAGCGCGGCTCGCAATTTTTGTGTTCATTATTGTTGGCACGTTTTATTATGCCGCGCAGACCTGCATTGCAACAGCGCTTAATACGCCGTATTTGAAATACGATGCTGTAGCAAAGAGGCTGGGAATTTATTTTAATGAAACCCTGGTGGGGTGGATTGGCAGAGGCGACACATATTTCTTGCTCGAGCAGCAAGGGAAGCCTTCCGAAGAAATACCAATTAGCTCAACGAATCTCGCGTCAGATAGCGTGGCTTCGCAAGGACAAAACACAAAGCGTTTCTCTCTGCTAACTACTGCAACAAAGAGTCTGACTGTAACGGGAAAACTGAGCTCGCTCGGGAGTTTTGAAGAGACATTCCAAATCGAGACGGTCCGCTCTTCACAGATTATAAAGTCGCGGCTCACGATTACGCTTGAGAAACCAGCGAGTTTTATTTTATTGCGTCCCTATTCTCTCGGAGCTAAAGCGAAGCCGTTCTTTCTCGTACCGGGATACATTTACAATACCAACAACCAGGCCATTTCCGATGGCAAGTTTCCTCAGTTAGCTTACAAGTCCTCGCCGGGTATTCCGGAGAGTTCTGTTTTCTTTTTCCGGAGCGATCGCAGCAGCCACTGCGCAGTTATGGCAATTTATGATGGCTGGATTCTTGCACTGTGTTCTCCCGAGGGCATCCGGCTTCCCCCAGACAGATTCTTTTATAATGGGCTGGGGATTGACACCTCGCAAAAAGAGACGGACGCGCTTTATTTGACGCTAGGTTATAAGAATTTCCCGGCTCGCTATAACGGCAATTGCTCGCCGCGCATAGCACCACGCTGGGAAAGCCAGCCTGATTACGAATACATCCGTGCAAATGCTAATGATGTCATAACCCTGGAGAGCGTTATTTACGTTGCCCCGGCTAGTGACCCATTCGCGTATGAGAATGCGGATAGGGTGTTTTACTATTTTCTTCGCCAGGAGCCGATGCGCCGCACATCTCCCTCCGAGGCTGTGCGACTTATCTCCGATGCGCTTGTGCAGGACGCGGTCACTACTGCGTCAGGGCTTTTCCGTGTAATTGATGGGAGCGATGAGTGCGATATTGGGTGGACCGGGGGAATGATGATTGCATATCCCTTGCTTCGCGCGGGAAGGATTTACGAAGAGCCTCGGTGGCGCGCAGTTGCTATCGCGGCAATTGATACGCTCTGCCGCGATGGTTTCAACTCGCGCGCAAATATGTTCTATGACTGCTTCAAAGAGGGCAAGTGGACAACTCGCGGCTGGTGGACTCATTGGACGGGTGGCGAACACCTTGCCTATACTAATGGTCAGGCGGCTTATTTTATCCTCAGATCCTACCAAGAGCTTGCGCCGGAGGAGAAAATCAAGAAGCGTTTCTGGCTGATCGCAGTGGAAAAGATACTCCGCCAGGCAATCGCCCATCAGGGCGCAAAAGGCAGTTTTCCGGGTTCCTTTTCATC
>CAYVXD010000070.1:0-7441 GCA_964454265.1 uncultured Candidatus Sumerlaeota bacterium
GGAGGTTCTGAGAGAGAATAAGGAAGCCGAGACCGAGCACGAAAAGATAATGGTAATGATAGCCAGGGAGTACTATAATCTGATGGCAGGGGAAGAACTGAATGCTCTGGAAAAACTTTTATATTTAAACAACCAGGTGAATGAGTTAGATTTGCGTATGCATTGGCTACACCAAGCATTTATAGATAACCTAATCGGACTTGCCTTCTTCAAGACGTGTTACTTTCAGGAAGCAAGCCAGTATCTGGAAAAGTCCTTGGCGAGTTCAATGAACCTTCCATCCAGTCTCCTTTATCTTGCAGCAGCTCGCATGGCACTGGACGATATGGAGATGGGCAGGTACTACTATCATCTCTGGTGCAAAGCGAAAAGCGACGTAATAGGGGGTGAATTACCGCTAAGTGATATATTAGGAGAATCTGCGCAACCCTTGAACATAAATCTAGCGATGGTGACTGATGATTTAGCGGGTGCGTTGGATTGTATAAGTGCATTAGACGATCGTTTTTCCTCCTCAATTGGCATATTGTATAAAAAGGGACTTTGTTATGAGGGACTGGGGGAAAAAGACAAGGCACTCTCCCTATACGACCAGGTTATATCCATTGGAAGCGCTGATTGGAACTCGCAGGGAAGTTCTGAGCCTGATGTGGACGAGTTTATAATTCAGGCGCAATTTCGGTCTAATCTACTGAGGAAGAAGGACTTTTTCGATGGTTTATCTGGGCAATTGAATAAGGTGGTTCTCCCGATGCCGGACAATCCCAATAAAAGACTTGCATTTCTTTGGGGTGATGGACAGAGTTACGATTTCGAGATTATGCCAGAAGGAGATCTTGCAAGGATTGGTATTGTATGCTCAGCTACAACGAAAAGCGGCATAGGTGCGCTGATGGCGTTCGGACTCAAACAAAGAGAAGACCAAATGGCTTACGTTTGGGATACTCGTCCGCAGTTGAAAATGTTTACTCTGAAGGTGATGAAAAATAGGACGCACAGGTTCCGTATCATTTTCAAAAACGACATTATCCGCTACATTGACAATGTCGCAAATAAAGAAGACAGAAATCTTTATATTTATGCGATGGCTTTGTTCAAGTGAAGATTGTGAACAAGATTTTATGTATGGTTGTTGTCGTGGTTGAATTTGCGGAGCACGTGCTTTACTACCGCGGTTTAATCTCTTTGTATTATCATAAACGTGCGCCGATTTTATCTATAAGCATTGAAGACATTGAAAATGATGTTGATATAGCTCTCAGATATAATCCTTATAATCACGAGGCGCGTCGGACAAGGCAAACAATTTAAGATAGAGATGGAAGTAATTCTTGGAAAAACCATGGGACTTAATAAATCGGTCCTTAGAAAAAGCCCAAAACTCTTCCAAGGCGAGTAGAAAGTTGGGAAGAGACTTTTCGGCTCTCAGTATGTTCTGTTAAACCCCCAGTTTAGATAGAAACCACCTGCTGAAAAGACATCCTGTAAGGAGAAAATCCAAAATGAATAGTGTGGTCAAAATCGGTGACAAGACCGTAGGCCAAGGACATCCAGTTTTTATAATCGCCGAGGCGGGCGCAAACCATAACCGCGATCTCAAAATGGCTTATGATCTGATTGATTTAGCAGCTGAGGCCAATGCCGACGCGGTGAAATTTCAGACTTATTCAGGAAAGCGTCTTTATTCCAAGTACACCCCGCAATTTGAATACCTTAAAAAACTTTTCACAAAAAGCACTCAGGATCTGCTTACTTCGATAGAGATACCGAGAGAGTGGCATCCGAAGCTCAAGGAACGGGCTGAATCAAAAGGACTAATGTTTCTTTCAACCCCGTTCGACGAAGAAGCAGTAGATGAACTCGCAGAAGTGGGTGTACCCGCATTTAAGATAGGGTCGTTCGAAATGGTTAATACCGATCTTCTGGGCTATGCCGCTCAAAAAGGCAAGCCGCTCATCGTCTCGGTTGGCATGGCGAACTACGAAGAAATCCAGGACGTGGTAAGTGTTATGGAAAAGACCGGGAATCTAAATCTTGTGCTGCTACAGTGTGTCTCGACCTATCCTGCTCCACCTCATATCTCCAACCTCCGATCGATTGAAACCATGAACCGGATGTTTAGCTGCCCTGTCGGCTATTCCGACCATACCCATGGCATTCACATACCCGTGGCAGCTGTGGCGGCGGGAGCGTGCCTGATTGAGAAGCATTACACTCTCGATCGGACACTTCCCGGCCCGGATCATCCGTTTGCGATTGAGCCGGACGAGATAATCGCAATGGTGAAAAACATAAGGGAGGCAGAAGCGGCAATGGGCGATGGAAGAAAAGTCGGTCCTGCACCCGAAGAAGAAGAGATGTACAAAAAAGCCCGCTGCAGCATTCATGCCAGAGTTGATATCCCAAAAGGCATCATAATCACGTCCAACATGCTCATCGTCAAACGCCCCGGCTACGGTATCAAGGCCAAGTTCAAGGACATTGTCATTGGCCGCAGAGCCGCATTCGATATCAAGGAGGATCAGTGGATAACGTGGGAGATGGTATAGTTCTTTTTGTTAATAACAAGATGGGGTACGAAGTCACCAGGTGGCTTCTTGAGCGAGACGAACCAGTGCGGCTGGCGATCGTCCATCCACCGGCGCGAGCAAAGTACGGCAAGGAAATTCAAGATGTCTGTACAAACCATAATGTTGAAACGCTAATCTGGGACAAAAATAAACTGGCTGAAATAGAGCAAAAGATTACTGATTCTGAGGCAGATTTTGGCATCAGCTCATTTTTTGCTTACATAATCCCAGAAAATATCATAACGATTCTCAAAAAGGGCATCATCAATCTTCACCCAGCCTATCTACCCTTCAACAGAGGCCGATTTCCTAATATCTGGTCGATTGTTGAGGACACCCCCGCCGGCGTCACGATACATTTCATAGATCCGGGAGTTGACACCGGCGACATCATCTTCCAGCGAAAAGTAGAGACGGGTTTCAGCGACACCGGCGAGACGCTTTATCGGAGACTTGAAAAAGAAATGTTGGATCTTTTCGTCGAGACATGGCAAGATATAAAACAAGGTCGTTTTGAGCGTAAAAAGCAACTAGAGGGGGGAACTTTTCACAAAGGACGTGATGTTAAGGAAATTGACAATATCGAGCCCCAAAAAATGTATACTGCAAAAAAACTTATAGATATTTTAAGAGCGAGGACTTTTGCCGGGCACGAGTCGGCATATATGATCATTGATGGGAAGAAATACTTTATTCGGGTGAGTATAGAGAAAGAGCAATAATTCTATCCGAATAGCTTTTGAATCATAAAAGCCTCTGCAAAAAGAAAGCCTGATTCCGAGCCGCGAACTTTGGCAAGTGCTCTTAATACCTCAGGTGAACGCGGATGAGGATCGGGGCGTGCCTCCCCTTTATAAGCTTCCATAGCTTTGATCTTTTTCTTAAGATCTTCTTCACTCACTTCCACATAAAAGTTGGGTTCCCAGTGAGCAGGACGCAGGTAACCGGTGCTGCTGGGAATTTCCGCACAAAGAACAGCGATGTGACTGTTTACCGCCGGCCGTGTCGCAACGACTACTGCTTCATGGCAGTACTGATGGTCTATGTTCGTGCATCGCCAGTGATGAGTAAGAATCAAATCAGGCTTCATTTTTTGAATAATGGGCTCTACAAAATGAATCACTTCCAGAAGTGTGCGCTTGTCCATTTCATTGTCAGGAAAGTCTCCAAGATAAATCTGCGATTCCGGTACTCCTAGAACAGAGAGTGCTCTTTGGCAATCTTCTCTAAGAGTGGTAAGTTCCTTTTCAAGGACCTCATTTGACAGGGTCTGCCGCCTGCTGTATATGCCCGTTGCTGGAATTGCTATGTGAACGTCAACACCGAGTCGGGTGAGTTTTGCTATGGTGGCCCCTGCGCCAAGTGCTTCGTCGTCCGGGTGAGCAAAGAACGTGAGCACACGTCTTATCTTCGGGAGTTCCCACATCATCCTTCCTCCGCCTTTTCCAGAGTAATACGGACATCCGCCTCAATGGCATCCGACCTGAGGGCAGGACGACTTATCTCCAGTCTGAGGTTGCCATGCCTCAGAAACGCCCTTGGGTACTCAGCTGCGTCTAGCATACGAATATGGTCAAACACCGCTTCAAGAGATTCAGTGTCCTTCGGTAGTTCACTCTGCTCAGGCTTTCGCCGTTTGAAGACTGTCGGTTCGCCTTCCTGAGGCTTGGGAACAGGTTCGTTCTTAGCAATCTCGAGTATCATATCCGCGACTATGGCAGAACAGCGCATGTATATTTCTTCTGCCAGGCCCAAAAGTGAGAGAGGACGCTTAAAATAAACTGGCCCGGCGTCGAGTTCTTCGACCATTCTAAGTGCTGAAATCATCGTCTCCTTATGACCCGTGGCAATGAGGTTCTGGAGCGGACTGCCACCGCGGCCATAAGGAACATCGGCCATATGGAAGCAAACGCAGTCGGCAAGATCAAGTATCTCTTTCGGAACAATGTAGCTCCAGTGCGGAAAGAATATATATCGTGGCTTGAGTTTTCTGACAGCATCGACAGTAAGATCCTCCCGCTTTGTAACAAGATGCCATTGTCCTGGATATTGAGGCAAGATCTCTTCAAAGATTTTAATATTCCAAGGCCTGATTGTAGCGACAATATACGTCTTATTTTTCATAATTCCTCCTTTCTAGGATGAACGCAAAATTATTTACGAAAGCGCACACCCTTATGTCAATCTAATAAAATAGTGTATCCGAATATCTGGACGATTGTTGACGGCGCGCCTGAAGCTGAGACTATTACATTTCATCAATGAGGGAGCAGACACGGGCAGCATTATATCCCAAGGGGAGGTTGAAGTCGAATTTGCTTACAGTGGCGAAACAGTCTACCGAAAACTTGAAAAGCGCATGCCGGATTATTTATCGAGAAATAGAACGACATTAAAGCGGCCGGATTCAAGTGGAAATCTTAGTCCAAGGGGGGCACGTTGTAGAGCGTGTAAAATGTTGAAGAGATTGACAATATCAATCCAAACGAATTATATTCTGCGAAGAGACTGATTGAAATTCTCCGCGCCTCTACCTTTTTCGGCTACGATTCTGCCACTTCATAATACACTGGAGGATAATGAGCATTGCTCTCTGCATTGAGATTGTTCTCTATGCTATTTAGTCGCTCATCAATTGCCGCTCAATTGTCCTGGATATTGTCTATAAGCTGATAGTCAATATTATGTTGTTTTATTGCCCTTGAAATATGGCTTGCTTGATTTCTTGAAAAGTTACATAAAGGGAAATGTAGTATTGTTCAGGTCAACAAAGTAAGAGAAAATAAGCAAGGGATTTGGCACTGTTCTATTTCGGAGGTATTTATGTATGGCCGCTGGTATTGAAATTATTGACTGGGCGAATATTACCGAAGAAGCTAATTTGGAGGAACTTAAGTACCGGCAAGAGATTCAGGACTACGATGAAGACCACGTGAAAGCCTGGATGGATCAAAAGCAGCTTCTTAAGATAATCCTGGCGCTTCGCCGCGAAGGAATCACTTTCGAGGGACGGATTGCAGAACTGGGCGCCGGGCACTGCTGGCTTGCAGCTGAGCTTAGCAAACTTGAGGATGTCGAGCACATCTATGCGGTAGAGTTCTCAAGGCGGATGCTGGAAGAAAACGCAGTCAAAACAATTGAATATCTCAGAGGGATTTTTGATAAGATTTCGCTCGTGGTGGGTGATTTCCATGATCTGAAGTTTGAAGATAAGTCACTGGACATGATTCTCTTTGATGCTTCCTTGCACCATGTGAGAGACTATCCGAAAGTACTGGGGGAATGCCATCGGTGCCTCCGTGATGGAGGCAGGATTGTGGCCCCACGGGAAGCATATCTACTGCCTTTCCGAAACTACATGCAAAAAGGCGACGTTGTAATCAAGCGAACAAAAGATGAGTTGTGGAGCGTGGATAAAGACAATATAACCGAGAACAAGTTTAGCAAGCGTGGTTATAGGAATCTGTTAGCAAAGCACGGATTTCGTGCACGCATTAAGCCCTATTTCATACCCAAGGGCAAATTCGGTATAGAGTTTCCCGCCTGGTTTCAGGCTTATTCCCCGCTCAGATTCCTCAACGGCTATTTCTACTGCACACTCTGCATTGAAGCAGTTAAGCGCTAGATATCAGTTTGGAGTTCAATTCGCAATAGGCGGATCAGATTGTTTTTTATGCCATTTACAAACGAACTAAAGTTTGAACTCCGAACACATCCAAAGACAGTTTTAGCCGAGTAGCTCAAATAGCTTTCGAGATACGGACTGTATAGAAAAGTTTTCTTCGGCGTATTGTTTTGCTTTTTGTCCCATCTTAGATGCACGGTCAAGGTCAGACAGAATCAATATTATCTTATCTGCGAGATCGTCGGGGTTCTGTGGCTCGACGAGGTAGCCGGTCTCTCCTTCAATTATGATTTCTGGCATGCCGCCGACGCGGGTTGCTACCACAGGTTTGGCGTATGAGTATGCTGTAAGCAATACAGCGCTTTGTGAGATTTGCAGGTAAGGAACTGCGACCACATCAGCGGCAGTGTAGTAATAAGCCATTTCGTCGTCAGGGATATATTCAATCCTTTTTATTACGTTATCCCGGAGATTGAGTTTTTCGGCAATATTCTGGTAGATATCGAAAGAATGCTTAAACATTCTCCCGGCAATAACAAGACATGTGTCGGGAAATGTCTCGATAACCTTTTTCATCGCTCGTATAAGCACATCAAGTCCTTTCTCACGCCTGATATTGCCGAAGAAAAGAACAATACGTTTGAATTTATCTGCGCCGATTCTCCTGCGTGCCTCAGATACATCAGGCAACGTTTCAGATGGAACTGGCCAGGCGGGGAGAGGTATAACATGAATTTTGCTGTTCTCTATATTGTATCGTTTAACCATTTCCAGTTTGTTGTGTTCTGCATGAACTACGATACTTCGTGCAAGATTGAGGACTTTTTTCATAAGTGCTGAAGTGGTTTTCTCGGAAGTGAATGGCGTAACATCATGGCAGGTGATAACGATGCGGACACCGAGCAGTTTAAGAAGAAAAAGACATACTACTTCCAGTGTAGATATATTAAAGAGATGAAAGTTCAAGACCTTTGTTCCACTTTTTTTAACAAGGAAGATGGTTTTCAACCAGCCCCATACATATCTGACAGCCCTAACGGGTTTTGGCGAATCGCTGTAAATCTTCCTAAGAGTTGTTTTAACGGTAAAAAGGTCTGGATGCGGGTTTTTAGTTTCGTCACAGGTGTACAACGTAACACTGGCTCCGTGCTTGGTTAACCACTCACTAAGGCCAAGCGTATAGAGCGCAAAACCCCCTGTGTGCCCGCCTATCGGATCGAAAATAGCTATTTTAATCTTCTTGTTT
>CAYVXD010000070.1:7541-17903 GCA_964454265.1 uncultured Candidatus Sumerlaeota bacterium
CAAACAGGCCGAAAAGTCCTTCCTCAAACCAGACATTAAGAAACATGTTTGACGCAACATTAGGGTATTTGCGCTGCCTGATGTTGTACTTCATCACCGTCGCCAGGCTACCTTTTCCATATCCTGAAAGGGCTTCGTACTTAAGCATATGCCATATTTCAGACGTATCAGCTTTCCGGGCGCGGTAGCCCGGATCATAGTATTGGAAGCTCCCCGCCACTCTCTCCTTGATAGAGACAATCACTTCGTCCCGGGAGTAAATGAAAGGAACGGCGAGAATTACAATGATAGCAATAACGACCCCGCTGATGAGCACGATATTGCGAAAAAGAGGAAAGTTAGAGCGAATCGAGAGAACTGCGATTACAACGACACCGAAAGCGAACCCCGCCCATGCAATACGGGTCAGGCAGAAGAAATTAATCGTCCCAAGCGCAAGCCAGACAATCATGAGGAGCAACCTTGAATACTTCTTCTGGTAGCCGATAATCATTGGAATGAGCGCGATCTGGAAAAACATACTGAAGGCGTTCAGCCAGGCGGCTTCCTCGAAGATTGAATCCGGACGGCCGGTGAATATGAGAGCCAGGTCCCTGAACGGCGGGATCATGCCGGCAATAACGAGCGCAATTTCGAAAAAAGCAAAAACCGCGGCAAAGAAAGCGGTAAACCAGACGAACGGCAGAATCTTTTGCCAGTGCGCTTTGCGGTAGAGTATATTAAAGGTTACCACGAATGTTACAATCAGGAGAAGAAGTAGAAATGCCAGTCGAAAACCATTGGGCCGATCAACCGAATACCTGATAGATTGAAAGGAGGATACAAGAAGAAGCAGAAGAGGCAATTTTAATGGAATAATGATCTTTTCCGTGCTGAGAACAAAACGAAGAAAAAGCACGAAAAGACCAAGGCAAGCGACAGGTTGGTAAAATCGCAAGTGCGCCGGGCCAACGTTAGCGTATAGCATTTCAGTTATTGAGAAAATAAATATTGGGAAGAAAAGAAAAAGCGGAAAAGAGAAGCCAACCGTCACAAGAACATAAGCCCCAACAAGCCCGACTGCCACTTGCCAGGAAAAAAAATAGAGCACAAAAGCAATCCCCAATCCCACTAGGATAAGAGCGGGAAGAGAAAGTTTTTGATCAAAGGCAATTCGGAATTGTGCGTGCTGTTTATTTGCTTTCACTATTTACCTTAAACAATATTCTCCACGAATTTCTCTGCGTGTACTATGTGATCTCTGAAGCATAGAACTATTGTTTCTTGCCACAGAGCACACAGATGAAGCGAAAACTTCGCAGACTATTAGCATTTGCGTAATTCTGAGTCCCGCGATTGGTGGCAGGACGAAGAATGTCAGCATGCTCGGGAAACAAAATTAAGAGATTCTTCGCTTCGCTCAGAATGACATTTCATGAGACCCTAGTTAACCCCGTCTTGTTATCATTTTGCCCAACATGACGAAACTAACAATAATCCCGGGGCCGCACAAACCCTCAATTGTCAAAAAAGAAAAAAATCACCAAGCTGTTTCAGTGATTATGTATGTTTTCATGAAAAAAGCTAAGGGTTGGCTTCGAAAGCTTCTTTGAGAGAAGAGGTAATCTTGCTCATGTTTCCGTCGCTAAGGTCGATGCTGGAGCTGAAATTGCCTCTCTTCGTCTCACGATAGGCATAAGCGAAAAACCTTTTGACATCATTAATATCGATTTTCCTTCTTAAACCTTCCTTTATGGATTCGCGCAGTTTGCTTAGATCGTCAATATCAAGAGTGAGTCCCTTGCCGCGATAAAAGGAATTTCCAAGCGTCATCACGCTTTTACCTCGAGTCAGCGATTCAAAGCCCACTGTTGAATTTATGGTTATTATGGCTTTAGCGTTCCTGATTATTGAATCAGTGGGAATGTCGTGCGGGATCAATCGAACGTTAGGAACTCGATTCAGTCGCAAGAGAATACGTGGTGAGATGCCCCCTACGAATTGGGGATGTTCTTTTACATAAAGCTTAAACCCCTCCGGTATGGCGTCAGCTATAAGTCGCACTGTAAATTCCTGATGGGCACAGTGAGGTGCCCTTCCTTTGAGCTGGTAATCACCCGAGTCGTGAAGCGGAAAAAAAATGTAATCTTCTGAGAAAACAGGTTTCGAATAAACCAGTCTCAGCACGTATTTGTTCATGATGCGGGATGATTTTTCCGTCACTTTCAGTCGCAGCCATCCCTTGGGATATGCGTAGGAGTCGGTGAAGTGGCTGAAGATAAAGCGACTGAAGAACTTTCCCGCATATTCAATCTCGATCTTGGGCATGACGAACTTGTCGAGGCGATGCTTGAACCGGTGTGCTTGCTCAATAACTTCCTCGGCTCTTCTCCACTCCTGCTCAGATAGATCTAGCTTTTTTGACATGTCAACACTTAGCAAATTTGCGTCGAGCTTCTTGAGAATGACGTGTGTATCATAGAAGGGAAAGTAATTAAAATAGTATGTTGGGACATTCATCTTTTGGGCAACGTAATATGTTGAGGTTCTGCCCATTTCTCCGCCGACAGAGGAGATAAGAATATGAATCTTTTCTTTTTCAAAAAACCTCTCCAGCGAGCGAATGTATCTGACCGATCTTTCGATGCAGAGCTTCTCAGGCTCACGTTGAAGCTCCCTGTCAGCGAAATAGAGAACTTTGAGAGACGGGAAAGGATACTCTTCGTTGATTGATTTACATTCGGCTTCAATTTCGGTAATATCACGCATAGACCTATAGGCATTGTCCGCGAGAGGAAATGCGCTGAGGCCATGACCCTTTAGCCGCTCGGCATGTCGTTTGTAGTGAGTAGCGAAGACTGCCTCGTAGCCCTCAGGCTTGAGACGTTTATATATCTCTCGGTAGAATTCCTGTTCGCGCTCACTCAGTCCTACAAAGAGGATTTTCCTTTTCATTTACTTTGACCTAAGTTTACGTTTTCTCTTATATATTTCTCGTCAGCCAGAGTTTTGTGGCATTGTTTTATAGCAAAATTCTAGTGTAGTAGTATGGGGGAAGTTAAGGGCAAGTCAAGCGATTTTATCACCCGCGGTCTATAGTACCGCGATCCTTCATCAATACTTCAAACAAGCTCTTTTTTTTTGAGAAAGACCAAGTTTTTTGGTATGATGCGGTTAAACTCTTAGTAGAATAGGCTGTTAAATTTTGAGGAATTGCCTTAAGAAGCAATTTCGGGGAAGGGTTCTCGCTTTTAGCTTCAAGAGGGCGTGAAAACGTGTCTATGTGGATACGCTGAAAAAGGTATCTAACATCGACATACGTTGAGGCAGTGATGTTCGTATTGCCGACGAATTATCGTAGCGGCTCCGAGTATCGTTACTGTAACTTTTCGTGCATGACAGGCAAGTCGTGCGGGAAGCGCAAAAAACCCGACGGCGCAGTCTCCACGACCGCGACGCTTTAGGATCTTCTTCGTGATCTCTGGTGTAAATCTAATAGTAATACTCGTAGACAGATTTAAGTTAGCGATTGTGTTTAGTCACAACAGTACATAACTAAGGACTTCTTTCTGAAAGCCACCTGCCTCTCGATCTTAGCTGCCTGCTTGTTACCTGTATCGCTTTTTATGTGAGCGGAATTTCGTTCCAGGGGGAACTCAGCACAGATTACTGACCATTGAATCCGCGTGGTTTCTTAAAGAGAAGAACGATTACCTGGCTTGCAGTTTGCCTGGCTCCGAGCAGGTTTGTTGTGTAGACGATAGCTGCAGCCACACCACACATGAGAACTTTCAGTATAACCGAGACAAAAAGGCTTTGAGTTTTGATTTGAAGAAGTAGCGCGCCACAAACTCCAAGGAGGAGTACAACCTGCATGATATAAATCAGATCTACCTTAAAATCATAATACAGCCTGAGAACCGCATAAGTGGAGAAAAAGAGAGCTGGACAGATGATAAGCAGCGTATACACCGCGCCCCAGAGACCGATAGATTTAATTAGAAAGATCTCTAATCCCACTTGAACACAGAAGAAAACAAAGCATATGAGCGCGAATATATGGTTCTTTTTTATAACCTCGAATCCCTGTAAGGTATAGAGGTGAAGCGTCTGGAAAAACGTGGCAATCATCATGAAAGGGACGATCGAAGCTGCTGCGTGGTAGCGCTCGTGCGTGACAAGCCCGATTATTTCTCGTGAAAAGGCAGATAGTGAGAATGCGATAATAGCAAGAACTATTGCAAATACGTTGAAGCCTTTCGCAAAGTACTCCCGGTCTTTCTGTACAAGTTCCTTTTTAAAAAAATAAGGCCCCCAGGCTTTCTCGATTGAGCCATAGAGAATTATCATAATAAAGCCAAATTGGTAGCTAAGATTATAGATCCCTATTTCTGAACGGGGGACAAATTCTTTCAGGATATAGATATCTATTCGGCGAATAAGGAAGAGAAGAAAGACAAAAATAGTGATTGGAACGCCGAAATTTAGTTTTTCACGTATATCGTCTTTGAACGCAATTGTCTTTCCTCTGGCAATATGATTATTCGTTCTGCGAAGGAAATAGACTATCAAGAATATGACGTAAAAGAAGGTAACAGCGAGATACGCAAAGCATTCAGAATAGATGCGGCCTTCGAGAGGCTTCTTGATTTTCAGGAAATAGACCAGGAGTAAAGCAACATAGATAAGGCTGAAACTTATCTGCAATACCGAGAAGGTAAATGCCTTTTCTTCCACGCGAAGAAGTGCCTGAGTCAGGACCGTTATACTTAGTAAAAATGCGATGCTGACTGCAGCAATAAAGAACGTGAAAGGATACTCTGGGAAGTAGCTATGCCAGAACGCTTTCCCTACAATGAGTACAAAAGCGGAGAGGAGGAGATTGTAAAGCAGAATAGGGACAAGGGTCCGTGCAATGAATATTTTTTTGTTTCCAGCAGTGTGCAGATGATAAAAGCGAATTATGGTATTGTCTTGGCCAAGCCGGAAGATTATTGAGAACATGAGAGCGGTTGTGGACAAAATGGCAACGACGGCATATTCTTCAGGGAGAAGGTAATACGTATAAAGCGGGATGAGGAGAAACGCAATGGATTTTGAGATGAAGTCAGCAGCCGTGTAGGTGAACACCTGATTGAAAAGTTTGTGCTTGAAGATCATGATTATACAGTTTGAGACACAGGGTTATAAACCAAGACTCCTTCATGTTTATAATTCAATCTCTCGCAATTGTTCATTGTAAATCATGTAGGGCAAAATGCAGTCAGCATGTTGTCAATATTCGTCCAGGTTTTTCTTGAGAAACTCGATAGTGAGGCGAAGTGCATCGTCCAGCGAGTAGGAGGGCTCGAAGCCGATGAGCTTTTTAATCCTGCTAATGTCAGGCACACGGCGTCGCATGTCCTCAAAGCCCTGCTCGTAGGCTTCGTCATACGGGACGTAAACAATCTCGGAGCTGCTGCCGGTGAGTTTCTTTACCTTCTGGGCCAGCTCCGCAATGGTAACCTCCTCGGTGTTGCCAACGTTAAAGACCCCTCCAGCCGCCTTCTCGCAGTCCATGAGTCCGATCAAAGCTGCCACGGTGTCTTTCACGTAGCAGAAGCAGCGGCTTTGTTGTCCGTCACCATAGACAGCGATCTGTTCGCCTAGCAGTGCCTGTTTGATGAATCGCGGAATAACCATGCCGTAGCGCCCCGTTTGGCGTGGGCCAACTGTGTTGAAGAGCCTGGCCACAACTACGGGTAGTTCCATCTCCTTATAATAGGCCAGGGCAAGAAACTCATCAATGGCCTTGGAGCAGGCGTAACTCCAGCGAATATTGTTAGGAGCCCCGATCAGAATGTTGTCTGCTTCAGCACACGGCATCTTCTCGCTCTTGCCGTAAACTTCTGAAGTGGAGGAAATGAGGACTTTTTTTCTCTTTTTAGCCGCGAGCTTTAATACCAGCTCTGTGCCATAGACATTGTTTTCAATAGTATTGGTTGGACTATCCAGAATCAGGTGGACGCCAACAGCTGCTGCCAGATGGTACACGACAGGGCAGAGATCAATCATCTCGCCCAGCACCGAGCGATTGCGGATATCGTCAATTACATAATGAAACCGGTCGTTTTCTTTCAGGTGTTGGATGTTCTGGATCGCACCGGTAGAGAGATCATCAATCACGTAGACTTCCATGCCTTGCTGAAGAATCTCCTCCGCCAGATGCGATCCGATAAAACCTGCTCCTCCTGTAATCAGAACCTTCAATGAACTTTCCTCCCATCTGCCCTTACAGAAAGGGCTGTTCCCTCGATTGGCAAGCAGGCCTGGCTGTTCCCAAAGCTCACAGCCAGGCGCAGACAGAATAGTTGAACAATCATCGAGGCGGAGTCAAGCCATTTGTTGGCATAGAGTGTGGGCGTTAAATTGGACGCCTCTACGCATTCCCTCCGAAAGGTCACATAGCATGGGATGTGGCTGCGTGCGCTAGCGATCTTTGCTGCCTTTCGTAGGGAAATAAAGCAGGGCAAAGCTATTCTCAATCCCAGACGCAAGAATTTCTTTTTGCTTGCACTCAAGTGGAAAACAGAGGTATAGGAGTCCTGTATATGGATTGCAAGGGCTGGGGTCTTCTGCCATCCTGGAGCTAGAAAGCCCAGGCTGGTAGCCCTTCGCCAGCTGTCGAATATCAAAATGGCATGATCATCGTATGCAGCCCGACCGAATGACAACAGTTGATCTGATTATTCCAGCGTATAACGAGGCAGGCACACTAGGTGTCTTTATACAGAAGCTCGCCACCTTTCGGGATCTCTTTGGCACTATTTTTGTCGTAGACGATTGCTCTACGGATCAGACAAGCGAGAGTGCGCAAGAATCTGGAGCCACGGTGATTCGTCATCGTCAGAATCTGGGCTATGGAGCCGCGATCAAGTCAGGCGTCAAAGCGTCGCACGCAGAATTCGTACTGATCATGGATGGCGACGGGCAGCATCGGCCTGAGGAAATCCCTCTCTTGCTCCAACAGATTCCAGAAAACGATATGGTAGTAGGGGAGAGGGTTGGCAAGCCATCAGATTTCGATCCTCGGCGGCCAGGCAAGAAATTGCTGCACTGGGTCGCCAATTTCCTCGCCAAACAGCGAATTCCCGATCTGAACAGCGGCTTTCGAGTTGTACGGCGGCAGATGATTCTCGACAACCTGGCCCTGCTTCCCGATGGGTTTTCGTTTTCCACTACATTAACATTGCTCTTACTCAAAGCTAATCACGAGGTGAAATACGTTCCGGTTCGCTCAGAGGTTCGTACGCGTGGGAAAAGCCGTGTCAGATTTCTACGCGACGGATTCAACACACTGCTTTTAATTATCCGCACAATCATGCTCTTTGATCCCCTGCGGGTGTTTCTTCCGGGCAGTACTGCCCTTGTCGGGCTTGGTATTCTCTATTCTCTTTATGATTCACTCACCAAACAGCGCCTGAACATCCCTGATGGTGCAGTGCTGGTGATGCTCGCCGGGGTGCTGGTTTTCTTCTTTGGCCTCATTGCCGACCAGATTTCTGCCATGCGGCGAAGCCTCAAATGAACATTCTCCTGATTCATCCACCTGATCGCAATTTAATCAGAACCAACGTTCCGGCATTTGTGGACGAAGAGACCGGCTGTTATCCGCCGATCGGGCTCCTATACGTAGCTGCATCCGTGCTGGAAAAGACAGCGCACCAGGTAAGAATCCTTGATGCGAAGGCAGAAGGACTTGATGAGCAGGCGGTTGGCGAACGCATCCGCGCCTTGCGTCCCAATCTCGTAGGCATTCAAACGCTCACGTTTTCCCTTCTGGATTCGCTTCATATGGCCCGTGCCGCTAAGGCCGTGTCACGTGACATCAAAGTCGTCCTGGGCGGTCCGCATATCTGGATCTTTCCTGAGGAGACAATTGCCTTTGATGACGTTGACTTTCTCGTACTTGGGGAGGGGGAACAGACGTTCGTTGAGCTGGTGAATGCACTGGATCATGGTGGCGATTTACATGAGATCCCCGGGCTGGTCTACAAAGCTAATGGCAAGGTGGTGAAAACGCCACAACGGCCCTTGATCGCCGACCTAGACGTGCTCCCATATCCACCGCGGGACATACTCCAGATTAATCGCTATCGCACAGTGCTTGCCAGACATTTGCCAATCACGACCATGATGACCAGTCGCGGCTGCCCGTACCGGTGTATTTTCTGCGATCGTCCTCACCTGGGCAAGAGATTCCGGGCGCGTAGAGCCGAGAGCGTGGTTGGCGAAATGGAACAATGCAAAAGGTTGGGCATCCAGGAGATATTTATTTATGACGACACGTTTACAATTGACCGTGCGCGGGTACTGGCGATTTGCGAGCTGATTATTCGGCGCAGGCTCGACATTGGCTGGGACATTCGCGCCCATGTCAACACCGTTGATCCCGAAGTGCTCGGCCAGCTCCGTCGTGCCGGGTGCATCAGAATTCATTACGGCGTTGAATCAGGAAATCCTGCAATTCTCAAAGTGCTCCAGAAAGACCTGAATCTTGAGCGGGCAAAAGAAGTCTTCACCGCAACCCGAAAGCTTGGCATCCAGACGCTTGGCTACTTTATGATCGGCAACCCAACGGAAACTGCCACGCAAGTCCACGAGACAATCCAATTTGCTAAAGCCCTCGACGCCGACTTTGTGCATTTCTCTGTCACTACGCCCTTTCCAGCAACGCAGCTTTATAGGCTCGGATTGGACACAGGCGTCCTGCCATACGACTACTGGCGCGAGTATGCCAGGAATCCCTCGCCGGACTTCGTGCCGCCCCTCTGGGAGGAGCATCTCAAACAAGAGCAGCTTTATGCCTTGCTTTCAAAGGCGTACCGGGCGTTTTATTTCCGGCCGCAATATCTCCTGCGACAGACGCTCCGCGTCCGCTCCTTAAGAGAATTCCTCCGCAAAGCAAAAGTCGGCCTCAAAATGTTGAAAATCTAGTTCTCCTGGAATTTCGAGGACAGACAATTGGACATGATTTACACGATCAGATGAGAATTTGATAGGGGGGCATTGATAACGCGGCCGGACAGAGACAATTCGCTCTTAATCTTGTCAATCCTGTAAATCCTGTCAAAAATGTAATTGTAACGCGCCGCTCGAACGCCAGATTACGGGGACGGGTTATGTATTTCGTCCTTTCCGTCCCGGTTTGTGACGTTTCAGACAACGACCGAAGAGTATTTCTAGTTTTTCTATGAAATGCGTCCCGCCGGGTCGGACGCCCTGTGTTGTAGGTGTTCTTCCTGATTTCTCCCTCTTGTGCCTCCCCGGCCCCTCTATTACTTAACCTGTCCCCGCATATGCTGTCCGAGCCAAAAGGGAGGTGCTATCGGCCCTGCGGTTGAGTTCGCCAACACAAGTCAAAGGAAGTGCCGGATGGGAACTTGCCAGAAAAAGAGACTATAGACTTGAATAAGGTGTGGCAAGATGTTTTAGTAGGAGAAGAAGACCGATTTCGTGCTCTGGTGGAGCACATAGTTCGGCGAATTGTGGAAGACAAGATAACTGGCGTTTTTCGGGAATAAACTTTCATGAGTAGACGAGGAAGCGTCGCAAGTACCGCAAGGTCGGCCGAAAGCCCAAGGGAATCGAGAATTGAGGTTGCTGTGGGGCTGTTGAAAAAGTCTAAAAACAACTTGCACATAGCATAGGAATCAGCTGGAATCCTGTCAAGTCGTTGAAGCAGGCACAGAAAAAAAAGGAAAGTGGAAAATGATAGGATCACAGGACCGTTGGCAGGAGGAGTTGTTTGTGGCGTGTCCATTGAGTGAGTTAATAGACGAAGATCATATCCTCAAACGAGTGGATAAGATACTGGATTTGGGATGGCTGCGCCGAGAAGTGCGTGACCTCTACGATGAGAAGCAGGGCCGGCCGAGCATCGATCCGGAGGCGGCGGTGCGGCTGATGCTGGCGGGTTTTTTCCACGGGATCGTGCATGATCGCAAGTTGATGCGGGATGCGAAAGTCAATATCGCTATCCGATGGTTTGCGGGCTACAAACTGCACGAGGCTCTTCCCGATCACAGCAGTCTGACGCGGATCCGGCAGCGCTGGGGAGCGGAACGGTTCAAGACGATATTTCGCAACACGGTTGAGCAATGTATGAGGGCAGGATTGGTAAATGGAGAGACGGTGCATTTTGACGCGACGTTGATCCGGGCGGATGTGAGTTGGGCGAGTCTGACGGAGCGACATGCCGAGCGGGTGATGGAGGAGAATACGCTGGACGATGAGGAAAGCGCACCCCCGCGAAAGCCTGGACGTCCTCGCACTCGGCCGCCCAAAGCAAAGAAGCGAAGCACCACCGACCCCGATGCGACGCTGGCGACCTCCAGCAATGAT
>CAYVXD010000070.1:17913-19566 GCA_964454265.1 uncultured Candidatus Sumerlaeota bacterium
GCCGAGTTACAAGCAGCACACGGCGGTTGATGATAGGGCTGGGATTATTGTTGATGTATCGGTGAGCACGGGAGAAGAGAGCGAGGGGAGACATCTGGTAGAGCAGATGGAGCGCGTGGAGGAGGCGACAGGGAAAACGATCAAGACCGTGACGGCGGATCGTGGATACGCACACCCAAAGAACTACGCGTCGCTTGAGGAGCGGGGAACTCTGGCAGTGATCCCACCGCAAAAGGAGCCAAGCAGATCACGAAGCATTCCCGCGCGGCGTTTCAAATACGACGGCAAGAAGAAGAGCGTGCGGTGTCCGGGTGGAAAGCGTCTGAGGCAGAGTTATCGTGCCAGACAGGGATGGATATACCGTGCACGGACGTGCGATTGCAGAGCATGTCCTCTGAAAAGTCGTTGTCTTCCTCCCAGCGCGACCTCCAGAACCATATTGATCGTTGATGGCTATGAAGCATGGCTTCGAGCCCGACGACGAAAGCATAGATGGGACGACGCAACACGAGAGATGTATACACGTCATCAGTGGCGAGTGGAGGGAGTGCACGGAGAAGCGAAGACACAGCACGGCTTGCGGAGAGCTATCCGGCGAGGTATGGATAATGTCCGGATACAGGTCTATCTCACGGCCGCAGTGCTGAATCTCAAGCGCCTGGCGGCGCTTATTTTTGCCTTGTGGAGGGGTGTAAGAACCATCTGCAGGCTTTTGCTGCGATGCAGAGAAAGAACGCGGCGCTCCTACGTGGATTCGCGAATTTTCCCGAAAATATCTCTCGGAGAGACGATGGGCGGGTAATGTGGATTTCCAGCGCACTTTTTCAACAGCCCCGCTGTCCCCAGATTTCCCGAGCGCCGATTGCCGCGCTGCGTTACATGATGCGCCAGCCCAGGCACAACGATTCGTGCTAGACGTGCCATTGTCAAAGAGCCTGCACCAAGAGCCTCTCTTGTGTCAATGAATTTCGTAGTCTGCCCCGAAATTCCCCGGGTTTTTCCGAAGCCCTCCAACTCGCCTAATTTAAGAATATATCTCCTGAACTAAAGAAACCATTTGTAGGGTCGTAAATTATTTCAGCTTTATTGTCGATTCTATCAATGCCTATGCTATAAAATATTATTTTATCATTTTTTAGAACGAATTTCATCGGTTCAGCGCTGAAGACATCAATGGGCTTGTCGCTTAATGATTCAAAGTCATCTACATTCTTATAGGAAGCCTGGCAGGATTTTACTAACCTTTGCATGCTTAATATTTGCCCTTTTACTATTTCCCCGAAAATGTCTCCTTCGTACGGGGTAATAAAAAGGAGATACGGATATTTCCCGTAAAAATCCCATAGAGCACATTGTTCGGTAAGATCACGTTTAAATGTATGATCGTAAATTATATAAGTAAAAACCCCCTTTGTTAGCCCTGAAATAATTAAAAACAAAGAAAGGATTCTTACCCATTTCCCTTTTTCTTTTCCAATAAGCAAACCGGCAATCCCTATGATCAAGCCAATTATCCAGACAAAAGGCAGGATAAGGGAAACGGCCAAAATAATTATTATTGCGTCTTTAAATCTGTTCATATATATTTGTTTTGCGGGGAATTTCGGGGACAGAGAGGCTGTCCGACAATTCCGTTTTTTTAATGGAGGCTTT
>CAYVXD010000071.1:0-19274 GCA_964454265.1 uncultured Candidatus Sumerlaeota bacterium
CCCTGATCCGCCTTCGGCGGTGATCCGCCTCCGCCTTAGCTTCGGCGGACAAGTTCTGCACGTAGTATGTAGGGGCACGCTGCAGCGTGCCCCTACTACCAATTGCAAACCACATCACAGTTTCTCGAGAAAGGTCTTACAATCTACAGAACTATATTCTCAGAACTGCGATAAAGATCACTCTATGCTTATTTCATCCTGGTTTTCAAATAAACTTGCGACAGCGGCAATTTTCTCTGGAGAACCAAGAATAATGAGTGTGTCATTTGGAAAAAGTCTTACTTCTCCGTCTGGATTGGACATTATTTCTGTTTTGCGACGTATTCCGAGGACGGTTAAGCCATAATTCTTTCTCATGTCTATTTCTTTCAATGATTTCCCAGCCAGGGGCGACCTTTCGTTAACTCTCAAGATGCTTATTTCGACATCGGAAAGGGCAAGTTTCAGGTCGCTAGCAGCAGTAGGCTCCTTACTGAGGCTACGAAACATATCGTAACCATCGGCTCTGACGTCAGCGACAAATTTCTCGATTTCATGTCTGGGCACGAGAAACTTCTTTAACACCCGACTGAATATTTCGATTGAGGTTTCAAATTCCTCCGGAATAACTTCGTTTGCCCCGAGCTTATAGAGTTCCTTCATCTCCTGAACAAACCGGGTTCGAGCTATTATGTACACTTTGGGATTCAACCTGCGAGTAAGTTCCACGATTCTTCTCGTTGCCGGAGCATCGAATATGGCACCTACTACGACTCTTGCATTTTTAATGCCCGCATGGTTTAGAACCGCCTCTTGTGTAGCATCCCCATAATATATTGGCTCTCCCTTTGCTTTTTCCTTCAATACCGTATCAGGGTTCATTTCAATGATCACATAGGGGATATTTGAAGTCTTGGCAGCTCGTGCTATGTTTCTTCCATTTATTCCAAATCCGACGACAATGAGATGATCTTTTACCTTCAAGACAACTTCCTTCTGAGCCGGATAAAATCCCGATCTTATGCTTTTGGGGATAGGAAGAAGGAGAACAAGATTTGATATGCGGGGTGCCAACTCTAATATGAAGGGAGTTGACGCCATGGTCACTATTGACACAGCAAGGAACATTTGAAACATATCCCGCGTGAGTAAACCATATTCAAGCCCAGCCTTTGACAGAATGAAGGAAAATTCCCCCACCTGAAAGAGTGCAAGTCCAACTAAAATAGACGTACGAAGTGGGAAACCAACTATCATTGCTGTAACGCATGCAGTAATTGTTTTCACGAATAAAACGCCCAAGGCGCACATTAGAATAAGAATCGGTCGATCTAAAAAAAAGTGTATATCCAGGAGCATTCCGACAGATACAAAAAACAGACTCGTAAAAACATCCCTAAAAGGCAGTACATGCCCGAGGGCTTGATGGCTATATTCTGACTCGGATATGATTAAGCCGGCCAGGAAAGCGCCAAGAGCCAGAGATAGCCCCAGGCTTGACGTTAAACGTGCAATTGCGAAACATAGCACAACAATGCTTAGCAAAAAAAGTTCGCGGTTGCGCGTCCTTGCGATGTGATACAAAAACTGAGGCACCAGCCACTTGGTGCCGACGATGATTAATAGAATTATCCCAATTCCTGCGATGATAATGAACGGGAATGAGATGCTGGAATCAGCAGTTGCTCCTGCCAGCAAAGGAGCAACTAACATCATTGGCACAATAATGATATCTTGAAAAATCAGGATGGCAAGAATCGTACGACCGTGAGGACTCTCAATTTCAGCCCTTTCTTTTAGAAGTATGAGCACGATCGCCGTGCTGCTGAGCGACAAGAGAAATCCGATGAAAACCGCTTGGCCGAGAGGTATGTCAGCTGCAAAGGCCACAGCTGTGCCAGCAATAATCGTTAGTAAGACCTGCAGCGGCCCGCCTATTAATACCGATTTCTTGTTTTGAAAAAAGTTTTTGAGTGAAAACTCAATGCCAATGGTAAATAGCAACAATACTATTCCAATTTCGGCCAGGATTTTAACATCGTTAGCTGATTTTACTAACCCCAAGCCGTGCGGGCCTGCTACTACACCGGTTAATAGGAATCCCACAATTGGAGGCAATCGTAGTCTGTGGAATATTAAGAGGATGGCAATAGACAACAGAAATATGATAAGGATATCATTGAATAGTACTATATCCATAAGCTACTTTGCCTATAGGGTTTTTGACTGAATGCTACTGTTTCCGTTTTATTCTTGAATCAGCGACAGTGCTCATTGCAATCTTTTGTCTGTCGCCTATCGAAACCCAGACCTGTTTTTTTATTCTTAACGGTTTTATCTTAGAAACAGGTCTGAGTCTATCCCCAGAACCGTCCCAAGTGCCTGGTCTATTCTTCTACACTGCTGCGATACGTTTTCTTTCTGCCAGAAAAATAATATCTCTCAATTCCTCAATATTTCGCGCCTTTAACCAATTTCTGTCAAACAGTTTATCCTGGGCAATCTGAGCAATGGCCGCAAGGGCGCTAAGATGAAAATTCCGCTCATCCATAGAACCTACCAGTACAAACATGGTATGAACCGGCTCGGATGTCTCTGGGAAGATAATTCCATTCTTACAGCGGACCACAATAATACCAAATTTCCGCTTTCCCTCTACAAGGATATGCGGTATGGCAAGCCCCGGGGCGATCACAGTGCTGGATTCTGCTTCCCTCTTCATAAAAAGATCGGACAAGATCTTCTGGTCAATGTTTAAGCGAGGAGAAAGAACTTCTGCTAGTCTTCTAAATGCGTCCTCACCGGACAAAGAATGATCTATGTCTAAAATCACACAATTCTTTATTAGGCGGTCGAACCTATCTTCAACAATATTGTCCCGCTCGATGAGAATCTGCTTTAACTCACTGTGCAATGTGGCATCCACCAGTTTTCTGTCAGTAACCCGTTCAACCACGTGCATGAGGGCTGACTGGCGATTAACTCTGAAGCGGGCGTAAATCAGGTACCACGCCAGTGACACAGCAACGAAAATCCCGGTAATAGACAGCGGCACTCTGCCCATCTCAAAGATGAGGAATCCCGAAATAATAATCCCGAAAATCTGCAGCCATGGATATAGGGGTGCCTGCAATGTCGGCCGGTAACTCGGAATTTTGCTTTCACGCATAATGATGACGGCGATATTGACGAACATAAATAAAATGATCATTAGAGTGGATGCGGTTTTAACCAGATCCTCCAGTTTCAAAAAAAGAACGGCAAGAATCATAAAGCCGCCGGTAATAAGAATAGACACGTGCGGGGTCTTGTATCGAAAGTTTACCTTCTGGAAAAAGGACGGCAATAGTTGATCCCCGCTCATTGCCATGGGAAAACGGGATGCAGAGAGTATCCCGGCATTGGCAGTGGTGATAAAGGCAATGAAGGCAGCCAATGCTATAAGCATTATCCCTACACCCCCCATGCAAGTCGTCGCACCTAGCGATATGGGGACAAAGGTGTTTTTAAGTTCTTTAACACCAACCAGGCCAACAGTAACAGCTACAACCAGGACGTAAAGTAAGGTAGTCATGCCTAAGGCCAGAATCATTCCCAGGGGAATATCTCGGTTGGGATTCTTAACCTCCTCTGCAATGCTGACCATTTCGGTCAATCCACCGTAAGAGACAAAGACAAACCCCGCAGTAGCGAAAACAGACCCCATCCCAAAAGGCATGAAAGGAGCATATCGTTGAAGTTGAATGTAATTTACGCCGCGAAAGAGGTACAGGCCAAGTAATACAAAGAGGATTATAACAAGCAATATTTGAAACCTACCCGTGACCTTAACGCCGATGAGACTAATGGAGGTGAAAAAAAGACAAAATACCGCTGCGACAATTTTAATCTGCATTTCGGAACTATGGGGATAAATTAGCATTGCAAAAATTGCCATGCCCAAAAGTGCGAAGGCACTTTTTAGGGTGAGAGAAAACCAGTTTGCAAGGCCTCCAAACGTGCCTGCAGCAGGCCCTAGTGCCCGTTCCAGATAAAAGTATATCCCACCAGCCTTGGGCATTGCGGTAACCAGTTCCGCCTTGGAAAGTACCGCGGGAATTAGCAATAGGCCCGCTACCAGATAAGAAAGAATTACGGCCGGGCCTGCTTTGCTAAATGCAATTGCCGGCAGAACAAACAAACCTGAGCTAATCATAGCCCCGGTAGAAATGCAGAAAATATCGAGAAGTCCAAGTTGTCTATTTAATCTTTCTTTCATATATCTTCCCTTGTAATTCCGACACCCGATTTCTCGGTACTTAATTTAGCTTGTGACAAGCTGAACGCTAAGCAACTATTTTTCCTCGCACCGATCTTAATAAACTGTCTGCGGTTGCTTTTTCAGTTCTCTTTTGTGGAAATTTCAGGGGTCACTCAATGAAATTTCAGTAACCCAAAGTACGGCGGCTGATAGGGGACATTGCGCATTTTTGACCAGTCTCGTTGTGCGGGTTCTGCTTGTCGACGGTGTCGTCGTAAGTTAAAGCCCCAGACATCGCGCTTTTTCGGCGGGCTTGTATTCAATTGTGAAAATGGAATTTTAAATTCTGCGCTCCAGTTATCATCGCCAACGTGCGTTTTTACTTCAAAATCAAATGAAAAAAGACCATCAGGGCCACTACAAAGGACTGTTCCTTTTGGATTCACCATCAAGCGATAGTAGGTTTTAAGGTCTCTGTTTGTATCGAAATATAATTCGAAATCGTCATCACCGAAAACCAGTGGTAATTCGCCATAGGCAGAGGCAGAAAGCCCTTCTGGATTCGGTTCTTCTCCCCAAATTCCAACGTATATATTTTCATGATCATACATGACTTTGACGACGGTTGTTTCGGGCGCAGGGGTGCCTTCCTTGTCCACAAATAGTTTACTAATTGCAGGGATGTCTTTCCAGGTGGCATCGTCAATCTTGCCATCAAATTTCAATGTGTCTTTTAGTCGCTTTGCGGTTGTCTCTGGCGGATAGAATAGACGGTAATAGTATGTGAGCGTGGTCTTCCAGCCCTCGGCATTTTTAAACGGTGAATCAACTCTCAATCTTGGCAATTCTTCGCGGTTAAAATTACCTCGGGGGCCTGAGATGCGAAATCGAATGGACGCTTCTTCACCCGGCGCAAGCACAAGATTTGCACCCCAGGGCTTGCATTTCCAGCGATAGTCCTCAGTCTCCCATGTCAGGGAAAAGCTGCGTGGTTCATCGGTGCGGTTACGAATCGGCACCTCAACCTTTCTTCGAATTTTCTTTTTGGACGGGTCGGGAATGATAATCGTTTGGTCTTCTTCGAGATATTTCGACGCTTTCCCGGATGCGCCAGGTGGCACGGCATCTGGTGGATAGACACCCCCGTTGGTCACCACTGCATAGGCAACGTCGCTTCCGTTAACCGAAACGATGAGAAAGTGATGAGATTGACCCATAAGGTGGTTATGATACTGCATAATCCCTGATGAGTTTAGGCAGAAATAATCAATATTGTCTTTGACCCGGTAGTCATAGATGTGGAAATGTCCCGTGAAAATGGCGCGTACGCGATACTGCTTCAGGAGATTGTGAACCGATTGCCAGTCATACTTCTCATCCAAGTACAGCGGCGAATGGAATGAGATGAATATGTTCTCTGCATTTTTGTTCTTCTCGAGGTCTTCTTTAAGCCACTCCATTTCTCTTTCCGGAATTTTGTCAAATTCCTGGTTCAGGTAGGTATCGAGAACGATAAAATGAGAATCTGCAAAATCGAATGAATAGTAGTAGCGATTTTCTCCCCAGACTTCGGCGTAAACGGGCTCAATTGCGCTAGTAGTCACATCATGATTTCCAGGAGTTGGATAAAAAGGGACGGAAAGTGGAGCGATTTGTTTTTTGAATCTTTCCCACTCTCGGCGTGCGGTATTGGGGTCATACGTATAGCCGAGAATCATATCCCCAACGTGAATCACAAACGCAGGTTTGAGAAGTTCTGTTTCTTCTACTATTCGCTCAAAGATTTTTGGATTGTGAAACTGGCTGTCTCCCCAAACAGCAAATTTAAAGTCAGCAGCTTCGGAGTTGATCGCAAGCGAGCAGACCCATAGTATACAAATAATGCAGACAACAAAAAGGCACTTGATTTCTCTCGAATGATTTCTTTTCATCTTCTCCTCCTCAGGGATTATTTTGTAAGCGTTGTTTATAACCCGGGACATTGGAACGAGGGCAATTTTAACATTGCAAGCCCTCGTTTTACCTGTAAAATGCCACTTGTTCTCAAATTAGCAGTACAAACATTAGTGAACGATGGTGGATGGATATTATGATTCTTCTGCCACCTGTGCAAGGATAAAATCACTCATTAGAATTTAAACGGAGGGGCAAAATGAAGAAGCTTATCTTGTTGCTTATTTTCATCATTGCTTTTTCTACAGTTTTTGCTGGACCGAACGACATCCTAACTATCACTCATTATAGCGAATCTTTACATAAGGAAAAGACCTTTCAGATATACTTTCCGCCCGATACAAAAGGGGGCGAGCGATTCCCCGTTCTGTTCGTCCTGCATGGTGCTTATGGAAGCTATGGCGATTGGGTCAATCGTACGAATATAGAAGATTTAGCTGATAATTATCGAATGATTCTGGTTTTCCCGGACGGCGGTGAATTCGGCTGGTATGTGGATAGCCCGATTGAACGAGATTCTCAATATGAAACCTATGTTGCAGTTGAGTTGATAGCGGAAATTGATCGGCTTTTTCCCATGATCGCTTCAAGAGAGGCACGCGGCGTTATGGGGTTAAGCATGGGCGGTCATGGGGCGCTGCTTCTTGCCGCGAAACATCCCGATGTCTTCGGCTCCGCCTCGGCAATGTCAGGCATATTGAAAATCACTGATCATCCCGAGAAATGGCATATTGCGGGGCGACTCGGTCAACTGGAAAAAAATCGAAAGGCGTGGAAAGCAAACTCAGTCTGGGAACAGGCGAAGCGTTTTAAAAAGACAAATGTCCGGTTACTCTTCGATTGCGGAACCAGTGATACGATAAGCGGAGCAATCGGCGACTCACGACAAGTGCACGAACGACTTGTATCGTTGAAGGTTCAACATATCTGGCGGGAAATGTCGGGAACTCATTCCTGGGATTACTGGCAGGCACACCTTGAAGAGCATTTAAATTTTCATCAAGCTGCAATGGCGGAAGTTACCCCAAATCTGGGGAAATGGCGAGCGCTGTATTTCGAACGAATGTCGGAATTTTTCAAAGATAACGCCAGCCTGACCTTGCGGTCGCAAAAAAAACCTGCGGTCTGCCTCTTAGGCTCCTCGAGTATGCAGGGTTTTCCAACAGAGCTATTGAAGGGATACAAAGTTCTGAACAGAGGGATTTCCGCAGATACACTTGGCGTTGGGTCCCGCGGTATTTCGCACAGGCTGGAATCCTCGGTCTTTGATATGCGTCCCGATTTTGTGTTTATCAAGAATGGCCGGAACGACCTCGGGGATCGGCATCGGACAGGTCAGCCATCAATTGAGCGAATGGTTGAGGAATATACGCAAATAGTTTTGACTATTCGTGAAAGGCTGCCAAAGACAAAACTGTTCATCGTAACTTGTGCGCCGGTGCGAGACAAATACGCACATCTTGCAACAGCAACGCATTCTTTTAATATGCAGTTAAAATTTCTTGCAAAAACGTATGAAATTCCTGTACTCGACCTTTACGAAACCTTGGTCGGAGCCGACGGGCTCCTGCGCGCCGAATATTCGCGCGACGGCTTGCATCTTTCACGGGCTGGCTACGAAGTTTGGGCGGAGATGATGATTCATGCAATGTCTGGTAAGGAACACAAGACCAAAGAGCCGAGATGAACGCAGTGTTTAAGAGTATCTCTGTGTATTGTTTAAGCAGAACCAATTATTAAAGCCACGTAGTCGCTCGTACATGTCCTCGGAGCAGTAGATTGGAATAGCAATGGCGCAGAATCAGATTCAAGTGAGCGAGAAAAGGATTCGTACACGGAAGCTAGCATTGATTATTGGCCCCCTTGTTAGTCTCTGTATGCTGCTGTTTTTTGATCTTGATCCAGAGCACCCGGAGGTTACGCGTACTGCTGCTGTGGCGCTACTAATGGCGATCTGGTGGATGACCGAGGCAATACCTCTGGCCGCAACCGCCCTGCTTCCGGTTGTGCTGTTTCCATTTCTCGGAATTATGAAAGGGAAAACGGTTGCACCCTTGTACTTCAATTACATTATCTTTCTCTTTATCGGTGGATTCATCGTAGCGCTGGCGATGCAGCGGTGGAATCTGCACAGACGGATTGCCCTGAAGATAATCCTTTGGATCGGCGTCGGCCCTCGGCGAATAGTGCTGGGATTTATGGTTGCTACCGCATTTCTTTCCATGTGGATTTCGAACACCGCCACCACGATGATGATGGTACCGATTGCACTGGCGGTGATACTGAAACTCGAAGAAAGCTTCGGGCCCAAGGAGGTTGCAAAATTCTCCGTTGGCCTCCTGTTAGGGATAGCGTATGCGGCGTCAATTGGTGGGATCGCGACGCTAATCGGAACTCCGCCCAATCTTTCATTTGCGAGGATTCTCAAGATTTGTTTTCCGGAAGCGCCGGAAATTTCTTTTGCGGCATGGTTCACTTTTGCCCTTCCTCTATCGGCTCTATTTTTAATTCTGACATGGCGATTACTGGTAATGATGTTTTGCCCGCGAAGAGCTGCAGTTCCAGCGAACCTGCACGTCTTTAAAGAAGAATATGCGAAACTTGGCCCTATGACATTTGAGGAACGGGTTGTTCTGGTTGACTTTATTGCGTTAGCTCTCCTGTGGCTGTTGAGAACTGACATCGCCATTGGCAGTGTGGTGATTCACGGATGGGCCACGCTGCTTGGGGTTGGCGAATATGTTGACGATGGCACAGTGGCGATCACCATGGCGCTGATTCTCTTTTTGATTCCATCGCGCAGAGCATCGGGAGAAACGATTATGGACTGGGCAACAGCCACGAAGCTGCCGTGGGGGATAGTGCTTCTATTCGGTGGAGGTTTTGCTCTGGCCAGTGGATTTCGTGAATCGGGCCTGTCGGAGTGGCTTGGTGGGCAGCTGAAGGGACTGGCCATGCTTCATCCCATTGTCATTATCGTGGCAATCTGTACGATGATGACGTTCTTGACAGAATTGACCTCCAACACAGCAACTACGGAGATGATTCTGCCGATCATCGCCTCTGTCAGTGTAGCGGTTCAATTGAACCCATTACTGCTGATGATTCCCGCTACGTTATCAGCCTCCTGTGCCTTCATGCTGCCGGTAGCTACGCCTCCCAATGCAATCATCTTCGGCACGCAGCGGCTTCAGGCATCTGATATGGCGCGAGTCGGGGTGTTTCTCAACTTTCTGGGTATATGTCTCATTACACTTTGCGTATATTTCTTTGGCACGTTTGTACTGAACATTGATGTGGCTCAGTTCCCCGAGTGGGCTGCTAAATAGTTCTACGTGGGTTTGGTATAACTGGATTATGTAATGCGCCCTGAAATTATACGGCGCTGACCAGGGCGGGCAGATTGAGCGACCTCGCTCCGGTGGGTGGCATGAAGATTCAGCTGCCGTGTATTTTCTGCAGATTATTTCTCAAGACAGGCACGGTAAAACTCTACGGTTTCCAGAATAAAGCGGTCGAAGTTAAACAGCCGTTCCGCGCGTTCGCGTCCGCATTTTCCCAGCGACTCGCGCAGGTCTGCTGAGGCAATGAGGCGGCCGATTGCATCAGCGAGCGCCTGTGCATTGCCCGGCTCCACCAGTATAGCGGTCTTGCCATCCTCCACCAGCTCAGGAATGCCACCGACTCGCGTTGCAACAACCGGTACCCCTGAGGCCATATATTCAATCGCGACCCGGCTGGAGCCCTCAGAGCCAAGCGAGGCGATCACACCCACATCCAGAGAAGCCATGAGCGAGGCGATATTAGGCTGGTAGCCGAGGAATGCAACGCGCCCGATAATACCCAGCTCGCTGGCAGTGCGCTTGAGGGGTTCATATCGTTGCTCGTCGCCACGGCCAGCGAGAACGAATCGTGCTTGGGGAAATTTTTGACCAAGCAAAGCCGCGGCCTGGAGAAAGTACTCCTGACCCTTGATGCGCTGCACGCGCGCCACCAGGCCGACCAGCAGATCGTTATCGCGTGCGCCGCACGTAGCCCGTACTGCATTGTTGCGCCGGCCCGGGCTAAGCTTCTCCAGATCAACTGCCCCATACACCACGCGCAAACGGTCCGGGGGGAAATATCGTTGCAACCTATCGAGGCTCTGCGCTGTCTGGTGAGAAACGGCGATCACGCCTGCGGTTCTCCCTCTGTAGAGCCACCGATTGAAAATATGCTGCTTCACCGGCATCACAACGTGGCGGGTGCGCACCAGCGGTATGCGTCGCCGCATGAAGAGCAATGCCATCGCAGCCAGCCAGTGATCCTTGCCGCGATGACAATGCACTAGATCAATCTTTTCTTGTTGGATGAGTCTGCGGAGCTTCACGATATCCCGCAGGTCACCCCGGAGCCTGAACCTACCGTGCATCTGGAGTGTGTAAAAGGGGTAGCCGAGCTCGAGTGCCTTGTGCATAAGGGCCCAGCCATTGCGGCACACGAGAGTCGGCCGATGGCTGCGTCGGCGTAGCTCTTCGTAAAGGGCAAAGCAGTGTGCTACTTCGCCGATCCATTTGCGTCCGCTGTTAACGATGAGAATCTTGAGCGGCTTCATGTCCATATCAGTACGAGAGTGAAGATTATGATTGAATTTCACATAGCCCTTTGCTAGATTTACAAAGGCCTAAGAGCAATTCAGGTTGTTTTGTTGATTTTTTGCTACAAGGTATACGCACTTTTCGCCAAGAAAAATTCAGACCGCATTTTTATGACAGGAACATATGAAGTACGTGCAAGCTAATTTCGCATATTTTATTCGCGACTCCGCAAGGAATTGCAACGAAAAAAGGTGAGATGTGGCGCGGTGCAGCACTGGAGCACTGCAAGATAAGAGCGGCGCCAATAAGTCGAACAAAGAGGAGGAGTGGTTTTCAGAGATGGTAGACGATAATTACCTCGAGCATCAGGACCTGGGAGACGATAAGGCACAACAGGCGGACAAAACGTCGCTGCCAGCTGAGGAGGGAAAACAAGACGCTACTCCGGAAAAAGAACACAAGCCCCAAACCGTATCGGATCGGCAGCTGAATCTGCCTGAGGAGTTGGCGCAGTACGAGCCGCCAGTCTTGCCCGGCGAACCAGCCGACCAGCTGCAAGAATCGCCCCCCACTGCTGTACGCGCGGAGCCGATTCCTCACCAGCAATCTCTTGCAGAACAGGAGTTGCAGACCCGGCAATTTTCACTCGTTCTGCCTCTGGGTGAACTTGTTAAGGGCCAGGTTTTGATTGATTTCCTGGCTGAACATCTGAACGTTGACATGCTGGCAGCGGAAAGGCGCATTGTGCTGGGAAAGGGTATTCTGCTGCGCGACCTGAGCTACGATGCAGCACGCGAGCTGCAAACGCGATTTCGCCAGGCTGGTCAAAAGGTGCTGGTCGTTACACAGCATCCGGGGCTCCAGTTTGGCCCGCCACAAGAGATCTTCTCCATTGGTCTCTCGGCGTCAATCCTCGAGGTTCTGACCAGTGTAGAGCGCATTCCGGTGCCGCGCGAGCAGGTAATCCTGATTGGGTGTGGCGGTGTCCGTCTAGCACATGGAGTACTGATGGCAAAAAATGTGATGGATTTCTTCTGCCAAAACCCGCAGTATCACTTTCGCATCTGGGAAACTACGTTTAATTTTAAGTCTGTACCGTTTGTATCTGGTGCTCTAGGGGAGGAGAACTTTCTCAATCTTGCTACGTGCTTGGCAAAGGAGCTACCGCGGGCCAAAGGGACGCCGCAGTTAATCGCCATGATTGAGAAACGTCTTCTGTCCCCGCAGGTCTTTGAAAGCATGGAGGAATACGATAATTACAATCAGTGGGTCTTGTGGAATCATTACGGCGAGAAAGTATAAACAGCGGCCTATGCATATCGTTATCCCTTAAACCAAGGCTGCTGCGCTGCGTGAGTGTTGATGAATCCCGATTACCTTCTTTATATGTTGCCGATTATTTTTGTTGGCTATGGCGTGGCCTACCTGTGTACTCGGCTGGCCATCACTGCGGCAACGCGCTACCGTATTCTCTCTTATCCGACCCCACGTAGTTCTCATACAGAACCGACGCCAAATATTGGTGGGGTCGGATTGGTAGTACCGTTTCTCCTTCTCGTGTTGTGCATTCATGCCTATGGCATTTTGACGGGTTCATTGCGCTTCACGGTGCCGTACTTGCTTTTTTACCCACTTCTTGTGGGCGGAGGTTTAAGCTTTGGGGTAGGACTCGTTGACGACATCAAGCCGCTCAGGGCTGTTCAGAAGCTGGTGCTGCAATGTGTGTGCGCGTTGATACCTCTCGGCTTTGGTCTGAGCTTTCGGCAAATTGCCATACCGTATGTCGGCCTTGTGCCGCTCGGTATTTGGGGCTATCCACTCACGGTTTTCTGGATGCTCCTGATGATGAACGCCTATAACTTTATGGATGGAATGGACGGGCAGGGAGGAAGTTTTACAGTGTGTGTCGGCGGATTCACGTTGTTAATCGTACTTGGCGAGTGGGGCACGCCGGCGCTTCACTACATTTTGCCTGTATTGCTTGGCTGCAGCGCGGGATTTCTGGCATTGAACCGGAGTCCGGCGCGGACATTCCTGGGTGACTGCGGCAGCCAGTTCTTGGGTTATTTGTGCGCGCTACTTGCCTTGTTTGTCTCGGTGACAACGGAGGAGCAGTATCCATTTCTCGGGTTTGTGGTGCTGCTGAGTCCATTTCTCTACGATATGATCTTTACGCTGTTTCGGCGAATGCGCCGTGGCGACAACATTCTGCGTGCTCACCGGAGTCATCTCTATCAGCGCCTGATGATCGCCGGCTTTTCGCACCCGCAGGTGCTTCGCATTGTGGCGGCCACCTTTGTCATGTGTGGTCTGCTCGCGTTTGCATACGCGCGTAGCTCTAGCGACCTCATCAGGCTCCTGCTGCTTCTCGGATGTGCAGTTCTGCTAGCCATTTACACATTGTTTGTGCTCGCCGTTGAAAAGCTGCGCGAGACCACATAGAGACGCTGGAACATATATGACGTAGGGGCGACCCGCCGGGTCGCCCTCACATTATTTCGGGGCGTGTGCTCCATAATGTTGATACATTATGAGGAGCAAATATCGCTACATAGGATACGGCTAACGTAAGGAATGAAGTAAGGCTATGACCTACTCAGGCATTGCTGGTGGTGGGCCCTTCTTGCCGCCTCGTGTCCACTCCTGCCGCGCCAGCATATAGCGGCGTTTCTTCTCCAGATCTGCCAGCGGGATTGATGGTTTTGCTACTTCTGGTTTCTCTTGCTCGGCTTCGCTCGGCTCAGTGGGTGGAGGAGGAGCAGCGGATTGTACTGAAGATAGCGATTCCTTTTCGATGATGCGAAGAATCTTGCTAACTTCCGTGCGCAGACGGCCCTTGGGCTCACTCTGCAAGATACTCTCGAGCGTCTCGTGTACAGTGGGACAGCGGCGATGCATCCGTGTGAGCAGCACGGCGATTTTCTCGCGCAAATCTTTATCAGCGTGTTCCAATGTAGCAAGAAAATGGTTGATCAGATTCTCTAGCATGCGTTTCGATGTTCCGGGTGCCGCGAATTCCAACAAAGCGGTGGCAGCCGCTGCGCGGACGAGCTTATCTTTATCACACAACTGAGCAATCATGGGATCAAGAGCCGCAACGCATCGGCGCTCGGCGAGCTCACGAAGAGCCGCAACCTTTTTAATCCGGTGCTGCTTGCGATTCCTCAAAAATGTCTTCTTCGTCAGGGTTTCCATCAGTTTCCGCTCAATTGCCTGCTTGCCGGGATCGGTCTCTGCTTCCGCTGCCTTATCATGTACTTGCTGAGGTAGAAGGGCGAAGGCGGAAACACCCTTGCGCTTGGCGATCCGCATATTGGCATCAAGCAGAAAGTTTGCCGTCTCAGGACCAGGCGGGGAAAGATGGCCACCCTGAACCTGCTGAAAGAGCCGGCTCAACAGCTGTTCCGCCTGCTCTCCGCCGATCTTGTCAGCCGCGTAGACCAGCGAGGCAACAATCTTGTCCTGGCTCAACGGCTTACGTTTGGCCTCCGTGGAATCCCAGTAGTATTCCTTCTGATACTTCCCTATTTCTTCATCGTCAGCCATGAGGGAATTACACAGGAGTTTTTCAATAATGGGGATTGCTCGTTCATCGCCGATTTTCTCGAGCACTTCAGCAATTGCCAGATAGGCTCCCCCATAACGTAGGTGATGTTTTCCCACAGCTTGCAGGAACGTCTGAAGTCCAGGTCGTCCTATGGCGATCAATGTATCAACTATTTGCTGGCGATAGCCAAGGATGGTCCGCTGGCGATCATTGCCCCGTGCAAAGTTGGGTTGTTCATCTGCCAGCCACAGACATTCCGTAAGCGTCTTAACTGCCCAGGCGAGCGACTTGGTGTGGATGTGCTCAGTCTGATGGCGAAAGAAGCTGAAGCTGGCCAGGAGCTTCAGTCGTTGTTCATCTGCTGGAAGAAGCCCGATTACCTGCTTAATGAGGGCATTGCGTTTCTTTTCGTCCAGCCGCTTGCTTTTGCTGATGTCTCCAAGCGCTGTTACAATGCGCGACGCCTCGCGCAATCGCGGGGGATCAATCACCCGGGCTCTCATCACCCGGTCCAGCTCGGCAAGTAACACATCAATGACCTCTGGCCCGCCAATCCGTCCCAGTGACTCTAGAACTTCCTCGCGAGCCGCTTGATAGCGTTTATCGCGCAATGCCCCGATTAGAAACTTGACGAATTTTGATGCCCGAAATGCACCCATCAGCTCAATCGCATATTTCTGATAATCGCGATGATGATCTCCTTTGGCAAACCGCAGAAACTTCTGACATAGAACGGGATTCTGCCCGATCGCTTGAAACACTCGATGAATCACCATCTGTGCCTTTGGGCCCATGGTCAGGTACATCCGCTGTTCGACGCCGGACAACGCTCCGGCCAGCGATAGCTCTTTCGAGCAAAACTCAACCAGCACCAGGGTCGCATCAGCAAAATGTTGGAACTGATTTTCATAAAATGGCGTGCACAAAATAGCCCGAACGACCTTTTCGAATTTGTCAATCTCATCAGCGGTTGGAGCCCCAATAGCGTTAGGAAGCGGCAGGTACTTCTTCAACTCGACCACTGTACTGATCAGGACACGATTCCACTCGACTTCGCGCGTCTCCATGCGACTGCGGTAGATAGTTTGCAGTCGCTCGGTCTTTGCCTGGTCAATACGGGAGACCAGAGCAGGATCAATGGCGTGCTGCTTATGTTCCGCCCGCAGTCGCCCCACGATATGATCAACTTCCGGCTGGTCGTTTTCCAGGGTGCCAAGGATGTTGCCGATATGAATCGGCACAGTTTGCTGCTCTTTTTCCCGCGAACCCGGAAGGCGCAGCAGCTCGACAATCGTCTGTATCGCATTATCGGTCTCGCGGCGCCGAACATGTTCGCGCAATTCGCGTGCCAAACGTTCCCGATATACCGCCCCAATTTTTCTCAGCCATTCCTCCATCAGTTCAATATTGGGTTTCAACAGGGCCTGAATGCGCTGGGCCACACTCCCCTCAATATGAAAAGCGATATTGTGGTAGAAGCGATGCACAGGAGTAACCACGAACTCACGATAAAGCGCGAGGGCCGTTTTGCCAATGTTGTCAGCAGTCACATCGAGCGATTCAGTAGATAGGGTAAGAAGCTGATTTACCTGGTCGATGCTACCTTCTACGTCGCCGTCTTCCAGTGTCTGTTTCAGTCGAACGTAGAGATTCTGCACGGGATACACTCCACAAGCTGGCTGTTCTGACACTAAATTGTTCTGACAATTTGACTAAGAGCCATTAAATTAATTACCACGAAGCCCACGAAGCGCACGAAGAACGTGTACATATGAATCAACCTTGTCCAGAAATCTTCGTGCTCTTCGTGGTTATCATTTAATATGTTTTCCCAGAAAGTTGTTCGATTTCTTCTTGATTTTCAGTATATAGTATAGTAAACAACTCAGAAGAATCAATGAGAAGTTTGTAGCAGCACCAGACTCCAGATTGTCACTATGAAAAGAGCGCAGTGGGTTGTAAAGAAAAATGTGGTGACCTGGAGCCCGTATGCCTTTTCGCCTTTAAATGGTGCTGGGTTTTTTCTTATATAGAAAGTGGGGCAAAGTAACGGGTAGCAAGTTTCAAACACCATGCGGCTCCACGCCTGGGAATTCAGGTCTCTGGTAATGAATAAAAAGGTGCATTTCGAACATAAGCGACACTATCAAAATTAAATTCCAATGCTCCTAAGGCGCATGCGCGTCGTGCCGTCGTGGTTTGACAATGCTTTTCGTTAGGTGCTCCAAGGCACGAGTCGCTGAAGAGCGATAAGCATAAGGAAAACAGTAGTGGAGGTTATGGATAAATTACAGCCGTAAATCTTCGTGTCCTTCGTGCACTTCGTGGTAGAAGATTAATTAAACTACTCGCCACGAAGACCACGAAGATCATGAAGAGGCCGTGTTTCAGGTCGCTTTTTGGAAAGAAGTGTGTTCCGGATCATAGTCTGTTCCGGGAAAATAAACCAGTAGTAATCAGAAAGGGGTGATATGGTTGGACGACTGCGTATTTTGCGAAATTCGAGACGGGAATATTCCCGCAACCAAGGTGTATGAGGACGAGCAATTCCTCGCATTTCGTGATATCAACCCGCAAGCCCCAACGCACATCTTGCTCATCCCGCGCGAGCACATAGCTTCCTTTAACGACCTGAAGGGGGAGCACCGGGATATGTTGGGCGAAATGCTGCTCGTTGCGCAGAAGCTGGCTCGGGATGCACAGATTGACCAGGACGGGTATCGGCTGGTGGTGAATTGCAATCGCCAGGCGGGGCAAGACGTCTTCCATTTACACATGCATTTGCTCGGGGGAAGAATGTTCACCTGGCCACCCGGCTAATTGCTCTGATTCGAAGTTCTGGTGACCTAATTCAATTCGAATGTAGTTGAGACTCTTCTCTGCCGCGGCAGTTCATAGTGACAGGAAAGGTCAACTTGCCTTGCCGTAGTTACGAAAATGTCTAGTAAGGCATCCCTAACCTCTGAGAAATACTCTCAGAGGAATATTTTTTTATGGGAATATGTGCGTAAGCCAAATGAGCACACGATATGTATTTCTCTTGACGTTGAGCTGCGGAGAAGAGTAAAAATAAGGTTGTTATATCGCATTTGCGAGAATATTGTTCCAGCATAGCCGTATTGTGTGAGACGGCGGGGAATCGTCCAGAGGATGTG
Organism: uncultured Candidatus Sumerlaeota bacterium; assembly: GCA_964454265.1. Classification (GTDB taxonomy): domain Bacteria; phylum Sumerlaeota; class Sumerlaeia; order MWCT01; family JAUWMI01; genus JAUWMI01. Next base: position 17,452 of record CAYVXD010000071.1, read on the forward strand.
CTTTTCTGTCCCCATATTCCATCGAGGCAGCTGTACCAAGATTGGAATACACACCTTGGCGCGCAAATATTGAAACAATCCCATGGCCCATAGAAACAAGAGAGAATATACACATCGTGAATTGATGGAAATCGCAGTGCAAGAAGGTGAACATTCTATCCCCGAACATCATGACAAAGAAGACCCGTTTGTTGGAGCTATTATGGCAACGAAGGACGGAGAGATTCTTGCGAAGGCACACCGTGGTGAGCTGCGCGTTGGTGAACATTGTGAATTCACTCTCATTGAACGTAAGCTTCGAGATCGAGCCCTGAGTGATTGTGTCTTGTACGTCACGATGGAGCCGTGTACTGATGAATCCAGAGGTCAGGAAAAGCGGGGCTGTGCAACTCACATTGCCGCGGCCCGCATCGGTACCGTCTATGTTGGCATCGACGACCCAAACCCAAAGATTGCTCGTGAAGGTATTAAGTACCTTATCTCGAAACACATCGTTGTGCATCCGTTCGATGCAGACTTGCAGGCGAGGATCAGACAGAGGAATGCAGAATTTATTAGAGAGAAAGAAGAAGAGGCAAAAGTCATACGTTTAGAAGCGAAAGTAGAAGAGCGGACTCTTCTGGAGAAGGCAAAGGCCGGTACATCTATCACTGGTCTCTCCGAGGAGGCACTGCACAAATTTATCAGCATGTCACATCTTCCGTATTCATACCCGTCACCGGAGTTCAATGAGTGGGCAACCGAATATGGTTTGTTGGAGAAGGGTTCTGATGCTGGTGATTTAAAGCCAACAGGCCTGGGAATGATGCTATTTGGAAAGCGTCCTTCACTTCTTTATAATCAAGTTGTGTTCAAGACCGAAATTCGATATGACACTGGTAAGCCGGAGATCCGTGACTTTGAAGACCCTCTCGTATTCCAACTACCAGGTATTATTGAGTATATCAAGGATAAAGCATTGAAGCTGACAATTGACAAGTCGCGAGGTGAACGTGTTGAAGTTCCAGATTTTCCAATAGATGTTATATGGGAAACGGTTTGTAATGCAATCGTCCATCGTGATTACGACATTGAAGGAATGACGAACTACCTCTACATTGATGCCGAGAGAATTATTGTTAAAAGTCCTGGAGGCGTTGCTCCACCGCTTACAATTGATGATTTACAACAGTTCAAGACTTTATGGCACAGTCGTAATCCGAAAATTATGTATGTGTTCAATCAAATGAAACTCGCTGAACAGAGAGGTAAGGGCATAAGTACAATGAAACAATTGCCTTCGCTTGGATTCCCGCTCCCTACGTTTGAGATGCGGGCGGATAATCTTGTTGTTACCTTTGCCAGAACTCCAACGGCGTTGGGTAAAGCGGGATTGTTGGAAAAACAATACAAAGAATTATTGTACATTCAGGCACATGAGCCAGTTACCCGAGCACATTTTGCCAAGCAATTTGGGTTGCCTGACCGGACAGCCAAAGTCCATCTTGCTAAACTTGTGAATTTGGGCAAGGTGGAACAAGTCGGCCAAGGAAAGGCTACCAAGTACGTATCTAAGAAAGGTTAATGACCAGTTTATGCCCGAATCAAGGTTTTATAAATACCTTTTTTCCGATCCAGGCAACAATACGGGCAGATGTTGCCCGTATTTTGGATCAAATAAGGAAACCTTTGCAAGTCATTAGGCAATAAAGTGCAATGGGGGCTATATAGCTCCGCCAGATTGAGCCAAAATATGCGCCGATATGGCGCGAATGACAGTATGTATAGAATTAATCAAATAGATCGGGCAAAAATACGGGCAATTATTGCCTGTAATTCAAGAT
>CAYVXD010000072.1:0-19156 GCA_964454265.1 uncultured Candidatus Sumerlaeota bacterium
AATTTGCCTCTTAAAAAACTTAGCATTCCAATTTCAATAACAAACACTACTACTAATATAAACTTATGCCATTTCATTAGCATTTCCTAAAATTAGTTGAAGACATGAAGCCAATCATTTTCTAGCCTAATAGTAGATAAGAAAAGAGTCAACCGGAAAAGCAACAGGCCGGGGATAATGAAGTAGATACGGAACAAGATCAGAAAAGGCAAGAATAAAGGCAATGTTAGGCGACGTGGAAGTAACCCGGGTATTGATACGGTAGGGCTAAAGCATATACGATTTGCATATTAAATGACCGAAATTCATGAAAGCCACAAGGGTACTGTTTGGAACAAAGACATTCCTTATAGAATGCTTATTTCCCCAGCCTTATGATACACAGTGTGCTCTCTATAGTTCATGTGATGCTTGACAACGCCTCCTGGCACAGAGCAAAGCAGCTACTCAATAAATGGCGTGAAGTAACTATCGCGGTCTTCTTGGGGAACAGGTGGTGTGCGATGAATTGGCAGGGTTAAAATAAAGGAAGTTCCATAGTCCGGTTCCGACTGACACTCGATCTTCCCCCCGTTTTCCAACACTATCTTCTTCGTCAGTGCCAGACCCAATCCCGTGCCCTTATACCCCTTGGTCGTATAAAACGGATCATAAATATGCTCCATCGCCTCAGGCGTAATGCCCGTACCATTATCTTGTACAACCACGGCAAACTTCGTATCGTTCAGGAGCTCTGTCACGATCGAAATCTCGCCTCCCTCTTTTCGCTCCTCCAGCGCCTCGATTGCATTGATCAGCAAATTCAACACACACCGATAAATGCCCTCCGTATCAAGCCAGCTATTGCGTAGGCGCTCGTCTATCTGCACACTCAATTTAATGTGCTCCACCTCCAACTTCATCTTCACCTGCTCGACAAGCTGCTGAATCAGCGTGTTCACGTTGGTCAGGTGGAATTCCATCGGCTTGCCCTTCGCATAGTGCAACATATCCTGCAGAAGCTTGGTCAACTTCTCATTGTTTACCTTCAGCAAAGTCCACGCCTCGCGTAGCTCTTCCAGATCGCCATCCTCAATCGCCTTCTCAAACACCAGACTGCTCCCCTGGGAAATCAGCAAAATGTTCTTAATGTAATGCGATAACCCGGAAATCGTTCGCCCCACCGTTGCCATCTTCTCATTACGCAGACTTCCCTCGCGCAGCATGAAATTCTCTAGCGCAAGGCTCGTCTCGTTCGCTATCGCCATTAAAAACGTTAAATCCTCCTCCCGGTACGCAATATTAGTGATGCTGGAATCCAGATGGATCACGCCCAGATCGCGGTCTCGCCCTAGCAGCGGAACGCATAACACCGAACGGAGATCATAGTTCTGCACGCTGTCAGCCTGCGCAAACCGCTCGTCTCTGCGCGCATCGCTGCAAATCACACCACTCCGCTCCTTCATACACGTGTTGATTATCGTTTGACTCACTGCAATCTCTTCACCCTTCTTATTCAGAGTAAAGTTCTTTACCACATTCGGCACAAATGTATCCACATCTGGATCGTACAGCATCAACACCCCTCGCTGGTACGGAATCTGCTCATGAATCATCATCATGATTCGTTCCAGCAAGTCGGGCAGGTGAATCGAGGTTACCAGACCCTCGCTCAGTTGCAAGTGCGCGTGCAGCCGACTCCGCAAATCCTCCAACTGCCCCTCGGCCAACGCATCAATGTCCGAGAGAATCTTATGGCCCTCTCTCATTTCCAGCTTCTTATCCACAGTCAGCGATGCGCTCTCAGAATCATCTGCCACAAGACGTACCCCTTCTTCCGTCGCGGTATCTTCGTCAGGCCCCAGGATGTAAAACTCAACGGCCGTGTTCCCTATAAGCAGGCGATCGCGGTTTGCCAGCTTCCATTCTAGCACCAGATTATCATTCACAAACACGCCGTTCTTGCTATCCAGATCCCGCACAAAGTACTCATTTCCCCGCCGTTCGATCTCTGCATGAAACCGCGAAACCGCCTCATCGTGCAGCACCACATCATTCGTTCGGTGCCGTCCGATCGTCACCATATCCTTTTTCAGAGAGAGGACCTCTTCCTCACCCTCGGCCCTCTTCACCACCAGCTTTATCATCGCCGCTCACCCTTTCACTCTTGCCAACCTTGCTGCTTGCTAGAAAACTATTCAAAAAAGAATAGGCAGACATACACCTTGCATCTTCCTCAATTCATCACCACTTTCCTTCAAACATCGCGACCCTTCCTGCCGCAAAAAGTCTCTTCATATCTTCGACTCACTCTTCTATCGCATCTCTTCTCTCCGAATCAAGAGCTAATTTGTTCGCCATTCTAACAGCCGTCTTGATAAACAATGTTTCCTCCGCACGCCCCTATCGCTTAATTACCCAAACAAACCCAAACGGTCCACTATAGGTCATATTGGTTACTACGGGCAAAAAGTACTTGCAATTCATCCTTCTCACTGTATGGTAACAGGGAATTTTTTCAGGAATGCTCGAAGTGAGTACAAATTCTGTTGACGGAGGTTACTCATAACTGTGCCAATGTCGTGTTGGAGGCTGCGGCACACCGCTCTGCTCACTGCCTGTATACTCCTTCTCAGCATGCCGACCGCGGTCCCTCAGCCAGCTGCTCCCCCTAAAGCTCCAGGCGAAGTCATTGACATCGGTGTGGTTCGCCCCATAGTCCGTGTTCGCGAAATCATAGCCATACCCAACTTCGATGCTAAAGGCGCCTCTGCGTTTAAAGACCCCGCTCTCCTCACAAACATCATCTATAACGATCTCGAGCTCTCTGGCTATTTCAGGCGCCCAGAACACCTGGAGTTTGTTGAGCAAAATCACCGTGCCGACAAACGCACCGGTAAAATTGAGTTCGGCGAATGGCTGCGCATCCCCGCCGCCTTCCTTCTTAAAGGCACATATACTCTCTCCGACGACCAACTTGAGGTTGATTGCTTACTCTACGACGTCGCATCCGGCAAACGCATCTTCGGTAAAGCCTTTTCCGGCTATACACTTGCCGAGCACCGCATCCTGGCCCACCGCATCGCCGACTTTATTATCAAATACATCACCCACGAAGAGGGCATCGCCAACACTAAAATCCTCTTCGTCTCCAGCCGCCTCGGCCACAAGGAAATCTTCATCATGGACGCCGATGGCCACAATCAACACCCCCTGACTGCCGAACGTTCCCTCACTGCCACGCCCTGCTGGGGTGCCAATGCTACCGAGGCCTACTTCACCACCTATCGCGACTTTAATCCTGACCTTTGCGGTGTCTATAGCAATGGCGGAAAACTATGGTTTATCTCTCGCCGTCCTGGATTCAATATATCACCCGCCTGGTCTGAAAAAGCCCAGCGCATCGCACTCACCCTCAGCAAAGACGGTAACTCTGAAATCTACACCATGGATCGCAACGGCCAGCAACTCAAACGCCTCACCTTCAACCGCGCCATTGATTCTTCCCCCTCCTGGTCGCCACAGGGCAATCAAATCGCCTTTACCTCTGACCGCTCTGGCCAACCCCAACTCTACATCATGGACTCCGAAGGCTTTAACGCACGCCGCCTAACCTTTAAAGGCACCTATAACGATTCCGCAGCCTGGTCGCCTAAAGGCAACAAAATCGCATTCACAGCTCGCTACCTCGGTGTATTCAATATCTACCTCCTGGATCTCGAAACCTCAGACTGGATTCAGCTCACACATAATCAGGGAAACAACGAAGACCCCTCGTGGGCTCCCGATGGCCAGCACCTCGTTTTTGCGTCCAATCGCACCGGGACCCAGCAGATTTACGTCATGTGCATTGACGGTTCGGGCCAAACGCCCTTGACCTCCGCGGGCATGAATCATTCCCCGGCCTGGTCGCCAGCAATGCCCTGAGCCATGCAAAAAATACTTGTATTTCTTCGCGTCTCGCGATACAAGACACGCAATCTTTCAAAAGGAGGTCTACTGAAGCATGAAAATTTCCCGCTCCTATCTCGTCAGCTTATTCGCTCTCCTTCTCTCTCTCGCTGTCTTCGCAACAAGCTGTCGGACATCGCCCCAAGTGCGTGACCACTGGTGGCAACTCTGGAGACCCGCTAAGCCCACGACCGAATCCATCTATCCCGAAGAACAGATCCTGCCACCTCCACCCGACATCGTTGATGCGCAACCCCTGGGTCAGATCCAGATGCTCCCTCTCGAAACCCCTGCCCCTCCGACTGGAGAAATCACTCCTTCCGAGCCTACTCCTATTCGCGTGGAGCCCAGAGGGATCGTCTCAGAGCTGAAAACTGTCTATTTCGACTATGACAGCTCAGTGCTGACCAGCGAAGCCAGAGCCATGCTTGAGAACAACGCCCAGTGGCTCCTTCAGCACCCTGGCATTCAGATCCAGATTGAAGGCCACTGCGACGAACGTGGCACTATTGAGTATAACTACAACCTCGGCCAGCGCCGTGCCAATAGCGTTAAAGAATACCTCCTCAGCAAAGGTATTGACCCGGGGACAATCCACACCATTAGCTATGGGGAAGAACGTCCCGTGGATCCTGGCCACGACGAAAGCGCGTGGAAGATAAACCGCCGCACTCAGTTCCTGATCTACTGAGACATTCCCAGACGGGTCCCCTATCAAGAAGCCTTCTGTCTGGGACGCACCCGGGGCGTACGGCTGCGGCCGCCGGCTTACCTCTCTGGACTCATCTACATGTCGCCGGGAAGGGTGACTAAACCTGCGGCCGATACGAGGGTAATTTCGCGTGCAGGACTAATATCAATGCGTACCCCGCAGCTCCAGCTCGCCCTGGCACACTGTGCCACTGTGCCCATAACAAGGCCCCTGGGTATCGCTCTTCTCATGGGCCTCGCGCTCTGGCCTCTCGGCTGCCTCATTCTCCCTCACGAAGCTAAACAGATGTCGGCAGACATCTACGACATCAAACTCAACGTCCAGCGCATCCAAACGCTCCAGAGCGATTCACAGAAAACCCTGGAGACCTCCCTCCAGGCCATTCAACAAAAATCCGCCTCCAACTTTGACATCCTCAACACCAATATTATTGACCTTGACCAACGCCACCGCACCCTGGAGGAAGAACTCGCTGCACTGCGCGGCCGCATCGAAGAACTGAAATTCCAACTCTCCTCTCAGCTCTCTGCCACTCCCATGCCCCAGTCCTCCCACTCGCCACCTCTCAAAGCCGATACTATCGTCACCACTCAGGGCACTGTCATTGATGGCGACCTCCTATTGCGCAACGCACGGCGCGAGTTCGACAGGGGCGACTACTCGCAAACTATCCAGCAATGCCAGCGGTTCCTTTCTCTATTCCCCAGATCCCTCAATGCCCCCTCTGCTCAACTCCTTATCGGCGACTCCCTCTACTTCCAGGGCAACTACCAACAAGCCCTGGAAGAATTCCTCCGCGTTAAAGAAAACTACCCCGCTGACCCTAGAGTCCCAGATGCACTTCAGAAAGTCGCCCTCTGCTACCTTAATCTCAACCAGAAAGACCAGGCGATCTCCTTTCTGCAAATGATCATCAATCAGTATCCCCAATACGCCGATATCGCTCGCGTTAAACACACGCTAAGTCAGCTCACCGAATAACAGCGTCAGGCGCCAGATTTGACTTCTGCCCCAGTCCCGTCTCACAAACCACCCAATTCCTCTGCACATCCTCGGGCCCCCGACACCTTAAAGATCGCGTTTCCCGGAAGCCAATACGACTCGCCTCAGGCGAGTTACGTTCTCACTCGCACACTCGCTAATTACACTAATTTCAATAATCTAAAGATTAACCTCTGCTCTTCCTCCACACACCCCTGCTTCGTCTGTCATTATTTTCCTGCCCATTTCCATGCGAATTTATTGACAGAAACCGACTTACAGTATAAATTCTAACAGTAGTCGTATTCAGAGGAACTCAAAGAAACAGAGTTTTCTTACAACTTTATTGCAGGAGCTTTGTTCGACCCCATAACAGCATTGGGAAAATATCCGAAGGCTCCGCAAGCATCCGGTTATTTTTTTTCATCCTGATGAGTTCCCCGTCGCAGCGGGGAGAGATGCCTGTAGAGGCGTCCGATCATGCGCTGATATGCACTAGCAGAAGGCGACTATCGTAAGACCATTCCCGATAGCGAACCGTGACAGCTGGAAAGCTCAGGTTGTGAAGCATGGTCAAAGAAGGAAAAATAGTCGGAATTGACTTCGGAACCACGAATTCCGTTGTCGCAGTGGTTGAAAACGATACCCCAATTGTCATCCCCTCGCCTGAAGGTGGCAACAAAACACCTTCCATTGTAGCCTTTCTTGAAAATGGCGATATCGTCGTCGGGGAAATCGCACGCCGGCAGGCTGCCACCAACCCTAAAAGCACCATTAGCTCCATAAAGCGCCTCCTCGGCATGTCCTATTCTGATATCAAGGACTTGAAAGACCTCTTCACATTCGAGACCGTCAATCAGGACGACAATCTGCTCATCAAAATCCATGATGTCGGTTATAGCCCTGTCCAGATCGCCTCGCTGATCTTCAAAAAACTCAAAGAATCCGCCGAAGCTTTCCTTGGCGAAGAGATCCATCAGGCTATCGTCACAGTGCCAGCGTACTTCGACGGCCTCCAGCGCACCGCAACCAAAGAGGCCGCCAAAATCGCTGGCCTCGAAGTCCTGCGCCTAATTAATGAACCCACTGCGGCCGCTATGGCCTACGGCCTAGGTCGCAACGGCCAAGAAACAATTGCCGTCTACGACTTTGGCGGTGGTACGTTCGATATTTCCCTCATTGAGATTGATAATTCTACCTTCGAAGTCATCACCTCCACCGGCGATACACACCTTGGCGGTGACGACCTCGATAATCTACTTGTCAATCTCATCGTTCAGGAATTTCAAAAGAAACACGCAATAGACCTCTTGCAGGATCCCGTTACCGTGCGCCGACTCAAAGAAGTGGCTGAAAAAGCCAAGTGTGAGCTCTCCACCACTCAGCAAACCATTATCTCTCTTCCCTTTATAGGTTATAAAGACAAGGAGCCCCTGCATCTCGAGCGCACAATTACGCGCCAAGACTTCGAGTCCTTGATTGAAGAACACGTCGAGCGCACCCTTTTCTCATGTCGAGAGGCCATTGAGGATGCCAACCTCTCTGCCGAGAGCATCACCAAAGTCATTCTCGTCGGTGGATCTACCCGCATCCCTATGGTCCAGGATACCGTCGAAGACTTCTTCAAGAAATCTCCTTTCAAAGGTGTCAATCCCGATGAAATTGTCGCCCTCGGCGCTGCCACACAGGCTGGCGTCTTCGAAGGCAAACTCCAGGAGGTTGTCCTCCTCGATGTCACACCCCGCAGCCTTGGCATTGAAGTTAAGGACAATAAGTTTAGTAAGATTATCGAAAAAGACAGCACCATACCTATCAAGGCGGCTAAAACCTTTACCTCTACCGAAGATAATCAGAGCCACGTCAACATCCATGTGCTCCAGGGCGAAAGCGTCAGTGCCCACGACAATCGCTCCCTCGGCAAATTCACCCTCACCGAAATCCAGTCCGCCAAAGCCGGGGTGCCTCGTATTCGCGTCACCTTCTTCATCAACAGCGATGGAGTGGTCGAAATCTCTGCCAATGACCTCCTTTCGGGCAAAGAAAACAGCCTCACCATCCTCCACTCCGTGCTCTCACAAGAGGAACAGCACACACGCCGCCAGAAACGCAGTCGCGTGAAAAAAATTGATCGCCGCACGCGCCATCGCCGCTCTCCCGTCGCTCCCGCAGCACTGCATGGTGTTCAATTGACAGATGAATCCCAACAGCTGCAACCTGAGCCTAGGGCGCCAAGGGAACCTCTGGTCTCGGCCTCCTTCGCCGAGGTTATTGAGACACCGCTTGAGCCAGTTGAAGCCTCTAGTGTCAAATCTCCTGAACTACAAGAAGAACCCCAAACCGCTACTCCACGCCCTCCCACTACAGATGATGCCATCAGCTCCGTCGAAGAGGCAATCACTCTGGCAACAGAGCAAGCCGCAACCCGAACCCCTATGCCAGCCGATCAGAAGCCATCCACTAGCCTCGCTGCAACCGAGGTCGACAAAGACAGTCAACCCATTCCCAAGCCTATACGCGAAGCCGAACTCTTCTTGAACAAACTGCGCGACGACGAGAAGGCCATCGCATGCTATGACGCCACCTTGAGCAAATATCGCAAGTTCCTTAAACAATACCCCGAACGCTCGGCTTACTACGGCTCCGTGGCCAAAATCTACATCCTCAAGAATATGCTTGACGATGCACGCAAGGTCTTCTCATCCTTCCGCGAGAAATTCCCCAACGACCTTCGGCCTCTCCTATCCGCTTACGACCTCTTGATTCAGCGATGTCCCAGCGACTTCCAAGCACGCCAGGAACGCGGGGAAATCTATGCTCAGATCAACGATATAGACCGCGCTCTCAGCGATATCGAATTTATTTTTCAGAAAGACGAAAATAATACCCACATCCAGAATCTGCTCACAAAACTCTATCTCGCCCGCCTCAAACAAGGCGAAGAACCCAGTGCCATGTTCAAACTCACCAAGATATACCTCAAGGAAGATAAACTTGACGAAGCCATTGAAATCCTACAACAACTCTCTGCACATGAATCCTACAAGGATCGCGCCATTAAAATCCTGGGGCTCTGCTACTGGCAGAAAAATATGCTCTTCCTCGCCTGGCAAAAATTTAAACTCTTGCCACTCAACGATGAAATTAAAGACATCCTATATCGCCTCGCCATAGACATGGAGGCCACTGATCAGCTTAACAATGCCAAGAATGTCTATAAGAAAATCCTTGAGGTTGATTCGCAATATAAGGACATCAAAACTCGACTCAAGAAAATCGAGTACCGACTCAAACTCCAGCAGGAAGAACTTCAGAAACTCCAATCCTCCTCCGTGTTTCGCGACTCGCGCTTCGTCATCCTCGAAGAAATCAACCGCGGCAGTATGGGCATCATCTACCGCGCCAAAGACAAAATCCTCGACGAAGTCGTCGCACTCAAAGTCCTCAACGATTACCTCTGCTCCGACCCACAGGCCATCGAGCGCTTCAAGCGCGAGGCACGTGCCGCTCGCAAACTCTCACATCCTAACATCGTACGCATACATGACCTCTACGAAAATGAAGATAAGAAATTCATCTCCATGGAGCATATCGAAGGCTCCGATATCAAGCGCCTTCTCGTCAGCAAAGCCCAATTTACTGAACGCCAAATCATCTACTACCTCGAACAAATTTGCGATGCCCTCGCCTACGCCCACCACCTCAGAATTGTCCACCGCGATATCAAACCCGCTAATATTATGATTACCGCGGACAATCAGGTTAAAATTACCGACTTTGGCATCGCAAAAGTGCTCTCTAGCGACGACTCTACTAAAACCGGCACTGCCATTATCGGCACTCCTCTTTATATGGCTCCCGAACAGATTATCGGCAGCAAAATTGACAACCGCAGCGACATCTACTCTCTCGGCATTATGCTCTACGAAATGGTCTCCGGCGCTCCACCCTTCTATCAGGGCAATATCGAATACCATCACGTCCACACACCCCCACCTCCCCTGCCTGACTCCGTCAGCAAACTTTTCAGCGAAACTATCATGAAATGCATCCAGAAGGAACCAGCCGATCGATTCCAGTGCGTCACCGATATTATTAAGGCTCTTAAAGAGAACTAAAGGCCGTCCTTTGCGCCAAAAAAGGCGCACACGTCCTACAAACGCCACGCCATGCCTCAATACATTATGGTTATAAGCACTGCGACACGGGGCAAACACCTCCCGTACAGGGTGATCATCGCATTGGCATCCAGGATACAACACATCCCACTTCAAATACTCGACCTCTCTCTTCACTAGTTCTGCAGCTTGCCCATACAATTAAAAACGGGCGAGTGTGCGTCCGCTCGCCCGCCTGATCTACACCTGCCTTATTTCTGTCACATTGTCCCTGGATGCTCAGCGTTGCTTATACAAACTGCCTACCTACTTCTGTCCGCAGTATACTCTATTTCTCCTCTGGACTCTCCGGCGCTTTACCACTGTCTTCTTCACCAGCTAGCTCCTGGTTACCCTCAGCTGTCGCCACACCTTGCTCCTCTAGCTTCACTTCCATCTTCTCTTCTATACGTGCCACGCTCGTCAACTTATCTCCAGGCTTAAGATGTATCAAGCGCACCCCTTGAGTATTGCGCGAGATGATCCGCAGCGACGACACCGCAGTCCGTATCGTCATCCCCTTCTGCGTGATCATAATTAACTCATCGTCGTCAAATACTTCCTTAACGCTGATCACGTCGCCATTGCGCTCCGGCACACGGATATTGATCACCCCTTTCCCTCCGCGATGGATCAGCCGATACTGCTCGATTCCCGTACGCTTCCCATAGCCCTTCTCACACACCGTCAATATTGTTGAATTCAGCCGCATCACTTCCATCCCCACTACCTCGTCGCTTTTCTCCAGCCGAATCCCCCGCACTCCCATCACGTCACGACCCATGGGCCGCAGGTTTGTCTCGTGAAATCGTATCGCCATTCCTTTTTTCGTCCCGATGAATATTTCCTGCATCCCGTTGGTCATCTTAACATCTATCAATTCATCCCCCTGTGCAATCTTAATCGCCTTGATCCCTGTAACTCGCGGTTTGCTGTATAGCGACAGTGCATTCTTCACCACCATTCCCTTGCGTGTCGCCATAATCAGGAAATGCTCATCATCAAAACGCTTCACGGGAATCATCGCCTCCACCACTTCCTTTTCACCCAACTTCAGCAAATTCACAATTGGCCGCCCCTTCGACATCCGACCCGCCTGCGGCAATTCATATACCTTTAACCAATACGCACGCCCCAGGTTCGTAAAAAACAAAATGTAATTATGCGTCGTCCCGACGAACAGGTGTTCCACCCAGTCCTCTTCCTTCGTCTCCATGCCATGGGTGCCCTTGCCTCCCCGACGCTGGCTCCGGTAAAGCGATATCGGGGTGCGCTTGATGTAGCCCAGGTGCGAAGTGATTATCACCATTCCCTCTTCCGCAATCAAATCCTCGATCGTGAAATCCTTTGCCGCCTCAATTATCTCCGTTCGCCGGGCATCGCCGTACTTCGTCTTCATCTCCAGCAACTCGCGCTTAATAATTGCCAAAACTTTCTGTGGACTCTCCAGGATCGCTTGTAACTCCTTCACCTGCTTGATCAGCCCCTGCCGTTCTTCTTCCAGCTTCTCTATTTCTAGGCCAGTCAGCTTCTGCAGCCGCATATCCAGAATGGCGTTTGCCTGCTCCGGAGTTAGCTTATATGTCTTTTTAAGCCCATCGCGCGCCTCCTCCACACTCTTCGAACGGCGAATTAGCTTGATCACGGCATCTATATGATCCACCGCAATCTTCAGCCCATCAACAATGTGCAACCGACGCTCGGCCTTGTAGAGATCGTAGCGTATCCGACGAATCACCACCTCACGCCGATGCTCAACAAAATGCTTCAACATTTTCAGCAACGAGAGGTACCTCGGACGCCCGTTCACCAGCGCCAGGAAAATAACTCCGAACGTATCCTGCACCCTCGTATGCTTGTAGAGCTGGTTGATCACCACCTGCGCATTTTCGCCCTTGCGCAACTCTATTACGATCCGCACCCCGTCGCGGTCCGACTCGTCGCGTAAATCCGTCATCCCTTGCACACGCTTTGTTCGTACTAGATCCGCAATCTCTTCGACCAGCCGCGCCTTGTTCACCTGGAACGGAATCTCATTGATTACAATCGCCTCTTTCCCACCCTTCAACTGCTCCGTCCGCATTCGGGCACGCATCACCAGCCGTCCCCGACCAGTACGGTACGCCTCCAGGATTCCCTCCCGGCCTAAAATGTAGCCGCCCGTCGGGAAGTCTGGACCCGGTAACTTTTCCATCAGCGCGTCTAGCTCTGCATCCGGATTCTCAATCAATACGACCAGAGCATCCACAACCTCCCCAAGGTTGTGCGGCGGAATGTTTGTCGCCATTCCCACTGCAATCCCTGACGACCCGTTCACCAGCAGATTCGGAAACGCGCACGGCAGCACCTCTGGCTCTTTCTCCTGCCCGTCGTAGGTCGGCTGAAAATTCACTGTCTCCCTATCAATATCCGCCAAAAGCAACTCCGTCATGGGCGCCATGCGCGCCTCAGTGTATCGCATCGCTGCTGGCGGATCACCATCCATCGAGCCGAAATTCCCCTGCCCGTCTATTAACGGGTACCGGCACGAAAACTCCTGCGCCATGCGCACCAGCGCGTCATAGATCGCCGCATCACCATGTGGGTGATACTTACCCATCGTCTCTCCAACAATACGCGCGCCCTTCATGTAGGGCTTGTTAGAAAACAGACCCAGCTCACGCATCGCATAAATAATCCGCCGATGCACCGGCTTCAGCCCATCACGGACATCCGGCAGCGCCCGCCCTACAATGACGCTCATCGCATAGTCAATGTATGACGTCTTCATCTCATCTTCAATCGCCATCTGGGTGATCTGTTCCCGCTGCTCTTGCATATTCCTCCCCTTGTCTGACAATCCGATAGTTATTGGGGCTCAAAACTTTGAACCCCTTCAGGCTCTCTTTCCTTGCGAGCCTTGCGAGTCTGTCTAATCGCCTGCGTCCAAAAAAATAGCCCTACCTTAGGGCTCCAATCCTCACTCCGCTCCTGGGTAGGGTCATCGTCATTGCCCGTTAGATGTCAAGATTCCTCACCTCAGGAGCATGCTCCTGAATGAAACATCGCCGCGGTTCTACCTTGTCGCCCATCAATATACTGCAAATCTGATCCGCCTCCACCGCGTTCTCAAGCGTCACCTGGAGCAATGACCGCGTCTTAGGGTTCATCGTCGTCTCCCACAATTGCACCGCATTCATCTCACCTAAACCTTTGTAGCGCTGGATCGCCACACCCTTCTGTCCGATCTCCTTCATCCGCTGCAGCACCTCCTGAAGTGAATGCAGATAATGCACCCGCTTATTCTCCTCAATGCGGAACGGTCCATCGTCCAGCCGCTGAGCATTCGCGCCCTGATCCATACAGTAGAGATTAACATTCAGGCCGAGTTTAAGAATCTTCTCCAACAGCTCCCCGATCTCCTTCGCCTCAGGAAACTCGACCATATCGTACTGGGGCATCTCCGCGGCTGCCCCTTCGAAATCCTGTGGCACTTCGTCCTCTTCGAAAAAGTCCTTTTGCCCTGACTTTCCATCCTCTCCAGCTTCTTCCTTGTGCTCCTTTACCTCAAAATATTTTGCCAGCTCCCGCTCATTGTAAGCATAATACCGTTCATCACCCAGCGAAATCTGGTACTTCGGCAACTTTCCTGTCTTCTTTTTCTGCGCCAGATACTCGCGCATAGTAATTCCTTTTCGGCTGATCACCCGCCCCAGCTTCTCCAGATTTATCAAATGCTCGGTAAACTGCTTCAGTTGCCCCTTACTCAACTGCTTTTCCGTCTTCCCATGCTTGAAGAACAAATCACTCGCCTCAATCCCCTGATCTATCACAAACCGATCCTTTTCTTCGTCCGTCTCCAGATACTGCTCCAGCCGTCCTTTCTTTACCCTGTAAAGCGGCGGCTGCGAAATGTAAACGTGTCCTTGCTCAATCAACTGGCGCATCTGACGGAAGAGAAATGTCAGCAACAATGTCCGAATGTGCGCACCGTCAACGTCGGCATCCGTCATGATAATCAACTTCCCATAGCGCAACTTCGACAAATCAAAATTCTGGTCACCTATCCCCGTGCCCAGTGCCGTCACGATCGTTCGAATCTCTGTATTGCCCAAAACCCGATCCAGTCTTGCCTTCTCCACGTTGATGATCTTACCTCTCAACGGCAGCACCGCCTGGTAATGGCGATCGCGACCCTGCTTCGCTGAACCACCTGCTGAATCCCCTTCCACTATGTACAGCTCCGTTAACAGCGGATCCTTCTCCGAACAGTCAGCCAGCTTCCCCGGCAACGAGCCGACCCCCATCGCACTTTTGCGCACAATCTCGCGCGCCTTGCGCGCCGCTTCGCGCGCATGCGACGCCATGATCACCTTCTCCAGAATCTTACGCCCTACACTCGGACTCTCCGCCAGGTACTCCCCCAGACCCTCGTTAACAATCTGTTCCACCAGTCCGGCAACTTCAATGTTCAACAACTTGGCCTTCGTCTGCCCTTCAAACTGCGGCTCCGAAATCTTGATGCTGATTACCGCCGTCAATCCTTCCCGTACGTCATCCCCCGCAAGCCCATTTGCCAACTTCTTGCCCAGATCATGCTTTTTAGCGTACTCATTCAACGTCCGCGTCAGCGCTTTGCGAAATCCCGCAATGTGTGTTCCCCCATCTTTATTATTGATGTTGTTCGCAAACGCATACAAGCTATCATTGTAACTATCATTGTACTGAATAGCAATCTCCGCCTCAATCGTCTCACGCTTCCCGCTTGCCTCGTCCTTCACATACTCCTTCACCTTTCTAAAGTAAATCGGCTTCGGATTAACTACCGTCTTGTTCGCATTCAGATACGTGACGAATTCCACAATCCCACCGTTGAACTTGAACAAATGCGACTTCCCGCTCCGCTCATCCGTAAGCGAAATCGCCACTCCAGCCGTGAGAAATGCTAACTCCCGAAATCGGTTCGCTAAAATGTCAAACGAGTAGTCTATAACCGGAAATATCTGCGGGTCTGGACGAAACCGTATTACCGTGCCAGACTTCTTCGATGTCCCGATCTGCTCTAACGGTTTGACTGGTACTCCCTGCTCATAGCGCTGAAAATAGACCTTCCGCTCGCGTCTTGCTTCGACCTCCAGCCACTCCGATAAAAAGTTCACCACCGATACACCAACACCGTGCAATCCGCCCGAGAGCTTGTATGCATCGTGCTGGAACTTTCCACCTGCATGGAGCATCGTCATCACAACTTCCACCGTTGACTTCTCTGGCTTCATCGGATGCGGATCCACCGGTATCCCACGCCCATTGTCAGTCACCGTCACGCTATTGTCGTAGTGTATGATCACTCCTATCTTGTCACATTCCCCCACCATCGCCTCGTCTATGCTATTATCCATCACCTCATACACCAGATGGTGTAACCCCAGCTGATCCGTATTGCCAATGTACATCGCTGGCCGCTTGCGCACCGCATCGCGACCATCAAGAATCTGAATCATCTCCGCCGTATAACTGTTTCGCTTTCGCTTAGCACCCACGGTTCTCATCTCCTTTTCTCTACTGGAACGCTTCTCTGTTTATCCGCTTCTGCTCTTAGCAGCTCCTACAGAATGAGAGAAAATAGCCTTGTTGCGTGTAACTAAATCTGAATTTAACTTAATGTAGGTAATTCTAAGAAAAGAGTCAAGTAATTTGATCAAAAATAACGAAATCTCTGGGTCTTATAACGCCAATAAAATCAAACATGTCCGCTCGCCCTGATATCCTTTCTTCATTGCCCACTTTTCGTGCACCAATACCTCTCTTCTGATCTGTTTACCTACATGTTTTCTCCCTATTTTTTTTTGCATTATTTCTTGACTATATCCATATGCTTCTCTATCTAAGTACCTCAATTTTCGCGTGATCACGAAGCGCGAACATCATGGGTGGCTGTCAAGAATAAGGCTACAAGGCAGAAAAAAGGGAGGCATACTATTCATGAAAATCGCACGAAAAGTTCAGAACGTTTCAGAATCTCTCACCCTCGCCCTTACTGCCAAAGCCAAGCAGATGAAAAAAGAGGGCATTGACATCATTGGCTTCGGCGCTGGGGAGCCCGACTTCGATACGCCGGATCACATTAAGCAGGTTGCCATTGAGGATCTCAAAAAAGGCTTCACCAAGTATACCCCTGCAAGCGGGATTCCTGAACTCAAACAGGCGGTCTGCGAAAAACTTAAACGCGAAAACCAACTCGACTACACGCCCAAGCAGATTCTCATCTCATGCGGCGCAAAGCACTCACTCTATAACGCCATCATTGCCATAGTTGATGACGGCGATGAAGTCATTATCCCCGCACCTTACTGGCTAACCTACCCGGAGCAGGTAAAAGCAGCTGGTGGAAAACCTGTGTTCATCAACGCACCAGCGAAAGCCGATTTTAAAATTACACCCGCGCAGCTCCACAAAGCCATCACCAAGAAAACTGTCGCGGTGATCCTCAACAGCCCCAGTAACCCCACCGGCGCGGTTTACTCCAAAGCCGAACTCCAGGCACTCGGAAAAGTCGTCGTCGAGAAAGACATCGCTGTCATCACCGACGAAATCTACGAAAAAATCCTCTACGACGGCGCGGAGCACTACAGCATCGCTGCGCTCAGCCCTGAGCTCAAAAAACGTGCCATCGTAGTTAACGGTGTCTCTAAATCCTACTCCATGACCGGGTGGCGTATTGGCTATGCTGCAGGCCCGGAGGAGGTAATCGCCGCCATGTCGCGCCTTCAGAGCCACAGCACTTCTAACCCCACTTCCTTTTGCCAGAACGCCAGCATCACGGCACTCACAGGCGATCAGTCGAACATCCAGATGATGCTCAAAGCCTTCGACGAGCGCCGCCGCTATATGGTCGAAACACTGAACAAAATCCCCGGCGTGAAGTGCACCATGCCGAAAGGCGCCTTCTACGTCTTTCCCGACGTGAGTGGGGCTTACACTAAAAAACTCGGCGGGGAAAACATCCAGGGCTCAATGGCACTGAGCGAGTACTTGCTCAAAGAGGCAAAAGTCGCCGTAGTTCCCGGTGTCGCGTTTGGCGATGATAACTGCGTCCGTCTGTCATACGCCACGTCTCTCGAAAACATTAAGAAAGGGCTCGAGCGCATTGCTCAAGCCCTGAAATAACACTGCCAAGCATATCCCTATCCCCTCAACACAAGCCGCGGTAGGTTTCCCCCTCCCTGCCGCGGTCTCTTTTTCAGCAAACAAAAAGGGAACAGGTTGCCTTATTTTCGGCATTGGTAACCCCGCAATTCCTCTCATTTGCACTCAGTCAGGAAAGCACCCTGTCCCCTTTGCCTGCGCCTTGTTTCACCTTCTATTTCCCTGTGAGGGTGTACCAGAGACTCTTTGTGTGAAAGTGCCGATCTTCTTCAGTAGCAGGTGCTCCTTTGTTGTCGGCCATGGTAATGCAATAGACAACATATGGGTAGTCTGTGTCCAGTACGTCAGGATTAACTGAAAAAGCATGGAAGGAGGGCATCCCGGGTTTGTAGTCAATTGGCATAGCGTCAAGGACAAATAAATGATCCCTAGGGTAATTGAGCTTCATGGCATAGCGATATCCCTGGTATTCAGCGCCCGCCCTGATTGAATCAGTAATCATTTCCTTGGCATCCAGAATGAGACTCATCTCGGATAGAGGCACCAGCTGTTTATCCATATTGCCAGCGTGCGGTTGGACTTCTACAATTCGGCGGATCATGCGAAGTTGGTCACGCTGATCTGGAGGATATGACGCAGGGAGCCAGTAAATGTAAGAGACATAGTAGTTACCAGCACCTACGCAAAACAACACCCATACAAGCACCCCTATGCACGCAAGCTGTATTTTGGATTTTGACGAAATCTCGCCGGAAACTGTTCGCAATAGGACCAGAAGGCCGTAAACAAGAACGATGGGAGATGAAGGCACTATAAGAACGTTCGCAAGGCCCATAGGAAATAGCATGGCGAGCAAACACCAGAAAACGGCCCAGCTGATAATAGTGCGTTGGTATGGTTTACCATTCTTTCGTTTGATATAGATATTAAAACCAGTTACCAGAGCCAGAGAAAGCAGATACAACAACACTCCATCCCAGGTTGGAGGATTAGCGATTTCTGGGATACATGCAGAGTTAGATTCAAAAAAACTGAGAGGCCACATATTAATTTATCTTTTCCGGGAATAGCGAGACAGTAGATATTTATAAAAGAAAGTGGTGACTACTGCAATAAAATACCGTCTCTCGCCACTTTCGGGACAATACGGGGACAAGTTAATTAATAGAGAGGGTGGAGGAAGCACGCGAGGAAGGAATCTCGGTGCTTTTTTTCTTGACCCAGCCGATGATTATGGTATATTCAGGTTTGTTGAAATAATCAATTAATTTGGGCGAACCAAAAAATGGGAGGTGACTTAGAGATGGCCAAGAAATCATTTGTTGTGTTATTAGCATTATTTTTCTCCCTGGCTGGCTTGTGTCAGGCACAATTTACTGTTATCAACGGCAGTTTCAATACTCTCTCGGGCTGGGATGGCACAATCGTGGAAGGTCGGGAAAATGGCTCATTTCAGGGAACTGGTGTATATCAGGCAGCCATAAATTCCATTAATGATGAAGACACCGGCTCCGGCTCAGCTCTATTTATTTCAGGTGCTCTTTATTGCTCGTTTACCCAGCAGCTGGGCATCAATGCAGAAGGTCAGACGCTTACCATCTATGCCGATATTGCCTGGGATGGTGACTGGGATTATATCTACTTCGGATTCTATGAAGACACTGAGTTTGACCGGATCCTAGATGCCAGCATTGACATTACCCTGGAGGTTCCGGCGGACACTGATGGTACGCTCGATGATTTTCACACCGTCATGGCCACTGGCCCCTTGACCACGACGGGATACCCTGTCAGGGTCTTTTTTGGCAGCAGCTGCACCCCCTATACTGGAGGCCCTCTTACGATAGGCACTTCGAGCTTTGCGGTCGACCGGGTATCTACCGCACCGCCCGGGCCAACACCCACGCCGACACCGGTACCGGCCAGCGCCATTAACTGGTTCTTTTACGAGTAGGAGGTAAACAGGGACAGACGGTATTATTTTATGTCGCAGATGCACAGCGCGACGTCTTGTTACGCTTTTGATTCTGCACTCTGCGTAACATCACGCTACTGCATGTTTGACAGGATTTACAAGATTGACAAGATTAACAGCTTTCTGTCTCTGCTCGGAGAGCTTATCAATGCCCATCCCTGACATTTTTCCGTAATCATGTAAATCATGTCCAGGAAAATTGTCTTTACAACTACACAGGCATCCTATCGTCGCCAATACTGGTTTGTGAGTTTTAATACCGTCTGACCCCATTTTTTT
>CAYVXD010000073.1:0-3426 GCA_964454265.1 uncultured Candidatus Sumerlaeota bacterium
ATTCAATATAAAATAGTCTCTCTGTGGCATTCTTCAATCAAAACAGGACACAAGGCGATTTCTTGGCAGATATGTTTAAGAGGCCGAGCAAACGCCGAAAATGGATTGACTTACGAAATTCAATGATATTTATAGTTTCTTGCTTCGTCAATATAATATCTGAATCTTTACAGGAACACACTGCATGATACGTAACACACATAATGTGCTTTTTCGACATTTGATCTGCACACAGGCACTAGCTCTGGCGGTTCTCCTGCTCTTACCGACGCTAGCCCTTGCTGTAGAAGCTAACGACACCATCACGGCCAGCCAGGAGGTTCTCGAACTCAGCGCCTTGACTACTCGTCTCGAGCAGGAGAACGAGCTCAAGACGCGGGAGATCGAACTATGGAAAGAAAAATACAAACTCCTCGAAGAGCGATATCAGGCTGAACGGCTCTGGCACATCATACGCGACATTGAAGAGGAGACCGGCAGAATCCGGGCGCTCCCACCCAAAATCCATGTAACGTACCGCATGGTGGACGAACAGGAGCTCCAGCGCTTCGTTCTAAAGCAGATTGACGAACAGTATGGCGTGGAGCATCTGGACGATTACGAGATGATGATGCGCTTGCTTGGATTCTGGCGCACCAGGATTGATCTCAAACAGCTCATTTTCGACCTTTACAACGAGCAGGCGATGGGCGTGTACGACTTCAACTCGCGTCAACTCATATTGCGTCCTTTCTTTGATCCAGAGAAGGGATTTGGCAGAACTATTATTGCGCACGAGATCTGTCACGCGCTCCAGGATCAGTACTTCGACCTGGCACGGATTTTTAAAGACCGTATGGACAATGACGATGCGCTCCTGGCAGCCCTGTGCGTGATCGAAGGTGATGCCACTCTGATCATGAGCGAGTATATGAGTCGCCACCTATCACCCGCGCTTTTGCTTGAAGTGCCGAAATACTTGAGCTACGACCAGTCTACACTTCTGAACGCACCATACTTTGTGCGCCAAACGTTACTCTTCCCTTATCTTCAGGGGGTTATGTTCGTCACCGAAGCGTTGAGGCGCAAAGGTCCCATTGACGCTGATGACATCTTTCGCGACATCCCTTGCTCGACTGAACAGATTCTGCATCCAGAGAAGTATTTTGTGGAGCGCGATAATCCGACCAGTCTTGTGCTGTGCGATTATTCCGATCAGCTAGGCCCGGATTGGCGATTGGCCTACAAAAACGTGCTTGGCGAATATGCGATTCGCTTGTTGTTTGAAGAAGAGCTGGGAGAACGGGAGGCGAGGGTTGCTGCAGCGGGATGGGATGGAGATCGCTATGCATTGTATCGGCGCGGCATGACCTCGTATTGGCTTTACTGGGAATCAGTGTGGGATACGCAAGATGATGCGGAAGAATTCTTCACGAATCTTCAGCATCTGGTCAAGACGCAGCATCGTGAAGCGGAAATCGCAGATATGAAAGGCACGGTCCCGGATGTCACATATAAGACAACGACTGATTGGATTCGCCTGCTTCGGCTCGGCAAGCGGGTTTACTTTTTCTTGTATAACGATAAAGTGGCGCTGCCAGTCATCAAGCAGATCGGCGAGGATTTAATAGAGGCTATGAGAATGTGAGCCTGAGGCGCATTAAGCACTAGCACACAACGTAGAGGACGGTAGTAGGGGCGAGGTCTCCTCGCCCATGGGCGGGATTACCCCGCCCCTACGTTCTGAATTTTTAATGAGCCTGAGGCGCATACACGTTGTGCCGTCGTGGTTTGATATTTCTTTTTGTTATGTGCTCCAGGAATGCGAGCTGTTGGATGCGGCTGCATTTTGACTTGCAGGCCAATTAGTGCTCTCTGCTGGCGTTTTCCTCCCACCAGCGTTGCCACTGGGCATGATCTGTGCCGAGATCGTGCGCTGTGATACGCGCTAGAGCTCGGATGATGTAGTAGCGGGGTGTTGCATCGTCTGTATTCGCGAGGGTTTGAATGAGCTCAGGCACGGCAGCTGCCCCGATGGCAGCCAGAGCCTTGCTCGCGTGCTCTCCGTGAGTATTCAGCTGGCGCAGAAGTGCGGGAATCGCAATCGGATCGCCGAGATCTCCCAACAGCAGAATGAGCTGGATACGGATTTTATCCTCAGCAGTACTTAGCGATTCAATGAGCACAGGGATCGCGCTTGGCCCAATGTTGCGAATGGCTTGTTGTGACGCGGTCTGCACGGAGGAGATTGAGGCATCCAAGCGAGTAATGAGAAAAGGCACGCAGAGCGGATTTTTAATTTCCCCAAGAGCTGTTATCGCGTCAACCTGCGCAGTCGCTGGAGCTTTTTTGCAGTATGCAATCAGTGGCAGAACTGCGCTCCTATCGTGGCTCTGTGCGAGCGCGTCGCAGGCTACACGCGAGCGCTCCGGTTCGTCAGACTCAAGCATGCGGCTCAATGCGTCCATAGCTCCCTGGCCGCCAATGTTGCCCAGGGCACGTGCCGCAGGCTCCCACCAATACCCCTCCAGCTCTTTCACCAGCATCGGGACAACTGCAGGCCCAGCAATCGCGCCAACTGCTTCGACAGCCGCAGCGTGAACATCCACATCCGGCAGATCGAGTCCCTCCATCACCAGTGCGAGAGCGCTAGCATCGCCTATCATACCGAGTGCAGTAACCGTCCTTGCCATCAGCGGAAAGTCCTGCTGCTTACTTGCCGCCTGCATGACACGCATCAGCGCGGGAACTGCCTCTCGCGCCTTCATACTTCCCAGCGCTTCCACGATGTCCGATTGCAGGAGGATTTCTTCCTCAAGCAGTTGAAGGAGAACTGGAACGGATGACGGATCGCCAATGTTGCCAAGCAAGCGAACTGCCATGCGTCGCTCTTCAACCGGGGCATCTGCGTTTTGAAGTTTCTCGAGAAGCACGGGCACTGCGGAATAGTCGTGTAGTTTACCCAGACACGTTGCCGCACGCTCTTGAACTGCTGGCGAGGCATCGTTCAGGGCATGAAAAAGCAATGGTTTCACCACCGGATCCTTGTACGACATTAGTTTTTCGAGAACAGTCTTGCGTAGAAGCTCACGCTCATCATCAAGGGCTGCCTGAAGTGGCTCCACAATAGCCGGGTAGTGAATTTGCGCAAGCGTAACTGCCGCATGATACTGCTCATATTTGTTCCCTTTTGTGACCAGATAACTGAGTGCAGGAATGGCCAGCTCGCCCAGCACCACAGTATTGGCAATCACGTCGCGCTGATCCTCTTCCCGCAGAAGGGCCCGGATCTTCTCCAGTGCCGCATGCCCGCGCCCACTCTCACCCTGGCAGAATATGCCCCATGCCGTCCACTTCTTGTCATCCGTGCCAAAGTCAACTCCGGTCACTTCGGCCAGGGCACGATGGGCATAGCGGCGAACATGCGGTTCTTGATCTGTAAGCAAT
>CAYVXD010000073.1:3526-19012 GCA_964454265.1 uncultured Candidatus Sumerlaeota bacterium
GTCGCTATCGCTAAGTGCGGGGATTAAGATAGGAATTGCCTCCAGCGCTCGCAGCTCGCCCAGGGCACTTGTAGCACCTATGCGCAATTCAACCCTACCGTCTTCCATAACCTTTATTAGCGCGGGAATTGCGGCAATCTTTCCCAGCTTCCCGAGAGCGTCCATTGCAATGACGCGGGTTACCGGATCTGCATATTTAGCATTCTGAATCAGTTCGGGAACTGTTTGTGTGGCGCGCAACTCTGTAAGGATGGGAATAGCGAATTGGCGCATTCGCGGCTCCTTCGCGGTAAGAGCTTTCTCCAGGGCCGGAATGGCAGTATCACCAAGTTCAAGTATTGCTGTTCTGATCTGAGTCTCCTGTTCGAACTGAGATGCCTGAAGCTGCGCCATCAGCTGGCTTGCCTGTTCGGGCGTGGTAGGTTGCTGAGCCCCAGGTTTTTTTACGAGTGCTTCTTGCATCCGGGCCAGGTCTTGAAGTGCTTGCTGTGGAGGCGCAGGCGTTTCTCCAGCCAGTTGCTCAAGCTGTCTCATTCCGGGGTAGTCGGGCTTGCGCTTGTGGAGTATACGTACGTCCTCAGTGCCAAGTCGGTACACGGTTGAAAAGAAAATGACCGCGAGGATCACACCCAGGTAGATGGCCGTTGCACCCAGAATTACACTGACTTTTGGAAGTGGAAGCCCACGGGTAGGCGGAGGCTCCAAATCCGATTTCACTTTGGGCTTTTCGCGCATTGGCACTCCCTCAAGCTGCCACACGGGCGCACCGCACGCCGAACACCGCTCTTGCTTCCTGGGATAAATTTTCTTGCATACCGAACAGTGGTAGACCGGTTCCGTGCCAAACGAAACACCGCAGTAATCGCACGCCGCGGCATCCGCAGGAATCAAAACTCCGCAGTGAGGGCAATTACGGTACGCGGAAGGCTTTGGCTCCTCTCCTTCCGCTGGCTTTTCTTCCACAGGAATCCGACGCAGTATGAGGTTGACAATGATGTAGCCGTAAAAGCATATGCCCAGTGCGATAAAAGCGTAGTAGAGCAATTTCCATACCCCGATTCCACCTACGGCTAATGAAGCGCATGCCAGATTGCCCCAGAAGCCAGCTTCCATCCCAGCATATGCAGTGCTTTGCACAGCCAGCATCAGCAACCCAACCAGAGATGCTACCACTACTCTCTGTTTGTCTGTTGTGTTAATCATCTTATCTGCCCTGAAATTCACCGCATCCCCTGGATGAAAATCAATCACTCCAGGTCAATTCGCATGATTCTGGTGGCTTGCAAGACCCTGGAACATCTGTTGTCATTTGTTTTGATGGCCAGAGATTTCCCACCATTGCTCCTTGGTGGCATTTATTTGTGCAGACAAATTATTCTATACGCAATAGAGCGACTGAGTTCAACATTTTTTCTGATTATCTTTGCCATCATGAATGCCTTCGGGGTGTTACATGCTGATCTGAAACCAGGTGCAGAGGCGCAAGCCTCCTACTGTTGCTTGGCTGGCAGACGAACGTTGAGGTAGGGGTTTAGCATGTTAAACCCCTACATACTTTTAACCTTGACAGTCAGAGGTAATTTCATAACCCTTCTCTTCTATATGACTTGAGGAAGTACGATTAAGGAGTGAGCATAAATTGAAGATTTCCCCTGCCGCACGGCTGGATCGCTTCCCCACCTATCTATTTGATGATCTGGATCGCCAGAAGGAAGAGATCAGGGCACAAGGGATTGATATTATTGATCTTAGCCAGGGAGAGCCTGACATTGGACCTCCCGAGGATGTTGTCGAAGAGCTCGCTCAGCGTGCCAGAACGGCCGGCAGTCACAAGTACCCATCCTACAAGGGGCTCCTTGCATTTCGTCAGGCAGTTACGAGCTGGTATGCAAAGCGATCTGGTGTGACGCTTGATCCGGAACACGAAGTGCTCGCGCTGATCGGTTCGAAAAGCGGTATGGGACATCTTCCGCTTGCTACGGTAGACCCTGGCGAGTCCGTCTTGGTGCCAAATCCATGTTACCCCGCATACTTGCCGGGAATTCTGCTGGCTGGTGGGGAGTGTTACGACTTGCCACTGGAGGAGGAGAAAGGCTATCTGCCGGATCTCGAGGCTATTCCAGAAGCCATCGCACGGCGTGCGAAGCTCATGATTTTGAATTATCCGAACAATCCCACGACCGCAGTTGCAACACTTGAGTTCTTTCACAGGGTGGTGGAGTTTGCCCGGCGCTATTCTATTATTGTGGCACACGACGCACCATACCTGGAGATAAGTTTTGACGGCCAGCGTCAGCCATCGTTTCTCGAATTGCCTGGCGCGAAAGAGGTTGGCGTGGAGTTTAACTCGTTTTCTAAGATGTTCAACATGGCCGGATGGAGAATCGGCTTTGTGGTGGGCAATCGGGAGGTCATCGCTGCGCTGGGTACGTTAAAATCGCACGTTGATATGGGCATGTATTTTCCAATCCAATACGCTGCGTTGAAGGCGCTTAATGAGAAATCGGATTTTTTTGGCGAGATGGCCGCGCGCTACCAGAATCGCCGCGACATGCTGGTTAAGGGACTGGCAGAACTAGGGTGGCCAGTGCGAAATGCGCCGGCAACGTTTTTCTTGTGGATTCCCGTGCCAGACCAGAGTCCGTCCGTAGAATTTGCGATGCATCTACTCCAGCAAACCGGTATCTGCATAACCCCAGGCAGCGGATTTGGCTCCTATGGTGAAGGATACATTCGCATCGCGCTCACCATATCGGAGCAGCGGCTGAATGAGGCCTTGGAGCGTCTGCGTCGCGCAGGGTTCGTCTATCAGACGACGTCCTGAAACGTAGGGAGGAGGGGAGTAACGTGGATCCATATCAGTCGGGGATTGCAGCGAAAGTTTCCTACACAGCCAAACGGAGCGTTACTGCGAAGGTAGTAGCGGTACTCAAAGGTACGCTGGAGGATCGCGGCTTGAAAATCATTTTCCCAAGGTCGCGCGCAGTCCGACAGCACGACGTGATCGAGCTGATAACAACACCGCAGAAACAGTGCAAGGCAGGCGACCGCATTGATCGGGTGAGCTATATTGGATTTGCAGAGATACAGGCCAGTGGCGTATTGCATGTCGGCGATCAGGTTATCTTTAAAGGCGAGCCACGATGGACAATTGCAGGATTTGATGAAACTCATTACCCGAATCACCTGAATGTTATTATGAAGCCAGTTGCTGAGCAGGCAGAGTCTGCGCCCGATGTTCAACTGGAGGATTTGCTAGAGTTTCAGTTTAAACCGTAGGGCCAATGAAGTCCTTCGAGTGCAGCATCGGTCAGGCTGCAACGGCTTGTCAGCTAACCATACGCCCCGGCCGCGCCGATTCGCCCTAACTTTGCTCATTACCAGTTTAGCCTAAGGGAAAGACAGTTTCACTACGAAGGGGGTTTGTATGAGTGCTGAGAAAAAATTGAAAGAGCTGGGAATCGAGCTCCCACCAGTCACACCGCCCGTTGGAGCATATTTGCCAGCTGTTGTCGTTGATAAATATGTGTACACTGCAGGCCAGGTGCCTCTGGTTGGGGGGAAGCTGAAGCATCAAGGACGATTGGGCGAGTCGCTCACA
Organism: uncultured Candidatus Sumerlaeota bacterium; assembly: GCA_964454265.1. GTDB lineage: Bacteria > Sumerlaeota > Sumerlaeia > MWCT01 > JAUWMI01 > JAUWMI01. Next base: position 7,128 of record CAYVXD010000073.1, read on the forward strand.
GTGGAAGAGGGAAAAGAGGCCGCAAGAATCTGCGCTATCAACGCGCTGAGCGCTATGAGGAGCGTACTTGGCAGCCTGGACAAGATTGAGCGCATTGTGAAGCTGGTCGGATTTATCAACAGCACAAACGACTTCCTCGAGCAGGCCGCAGTGTTGAACGGCGCGTCGGAATTTCTCGCGCAGGTCTTTGGCGAGAATGGACGCCATGCCCGCAGTGCCATGGGAGTCAATGTTTTATGGCAAATGGCCCCAGTAGAACTCGAGATCATCGCGAAGATTAAATAGGAATACCGCGTGCGCCGGTGAATCCGCTAGTCCGGCATTTTCAGGTTTGCGAACAGCACTACTCTTAGTGGCATCGCGAATTCTGTACGGCAGCAGTCAATACAGGAAACTACACAGGATTTTTCACCTGTGTATATCGTATCAGGCGCAGTTATGGAGTGCCTGAGCGCACGACAAGACTAGAGAAGAGGGTACCATCATGGGAAAGGCACAATTTAAGTTTCAGATGTACAGGGATCTTCAGAAGAAGATGCCTGTGATTTATGCCGAGTTTCAAAAAGCAGCCAAAAGTCTCAACATCACGGACGACGAAAAGATGAACATCGGGCTGACAGGTGCAGTATCGGGCTGTCCAGCGCTCCTGCGGGAAGACGTAACCGAGGCAATGGAAAAACTCAGCCGCAAAGTCGTGCCACTTGCCACCCTGGTAGACCAAATCCGTGAATTGGTTAAAAGCGTGTACGGCGATGAGTATGACGCATGTCCGGTGAGCACCTGCGAGGCTGCGCTGTGGGTGGCGTTTGATTGCCTCTGCGCGCCGCCGTTATCCGGCCGCGGCGACAATTACCGTGCGCGCTACATTGCCCCTTACGAGCGCCACCTGCATCATCAGGGAAGTTACGGCCGACCATTCCCACCGAAATACAAGGATATCTTTGCTGATCGCGGCGCTACAGCCGGCGAAATAGGCTTTGTTGGCAAGCGCCAGGTGAATCTAGATGTTGTCTTTGTTCCGCTTGTCGGCGCCCGCTATGACATTCACGGCATCAAGTATCACCCCGCTGTCCTGCTCAAGAACGTGGATCCCGATGCTTCAATCAAGGTCATTGAAGAGCATGCTGAGCGCCATGCGACGATGCTCTCTGGCTTTTCGTCTTTGGGATACGACACCCCGGGGTATGGCTATGGCGTGAAGGATAATAACGGCGCACCGAAGTTGCAGACACACCTGGCGCGGCTGGCTCAGAAATACAACGTTCCATACATCGTAGACAATGCATGGGCCATTCCCTTTGCGGGCGCAGATATTCGCAAGATGGGAGCAGACCTTGTTCTCTACAGCATGGACAAGGCCAGCGGTTCGCCTACGAGCGGACTCATCATCGGCAAAGAAGAACCTCTCGTGCTCCTCCGGCGTGCGCTTGGCATGCATGGCGCGCGCTGGGGCACTACCGCGTCCTATGGCAAGGCGGCATATGTTACTGTTGACCCTGGTAAGGAAGCCCTGGCTGGCCAGATCGCTGCCCTCACCGTGCTACGCGACAAGCCTGAGGTGTTCCTTAAGCCTCTCGACGAGCTCCACCAACTGGTGATCGAAGAGTTTAACCGGATGGACGAGAGAATCCGCAAGTTCTTCACCATTGCCAAGAGCATCAATTCAACAGCCGTAGAAGTCAACTACGAGGACAGCTGGGAAGGTAGTGGCCTGGGAATTCCCATCTTTACGATTGAGGATATGTATTCGGACTCGAACATCTTCCAGTCGGGCATGATGCAGATAGGTATCTTCCCTACAGTTGCCTATGACGCGAATATTTTTATTTCGCTCGGACTGGGTACTGCGGACGAGAAAGGCCGCATGATTGAAAAGCCCATGCGGAAGGCCGTGCGTGGCCTCGTGATGCTGATTGAGATCGTGTGCAAGCATGCCGGCATTCTATAAGACCATATTTTTGGTAGCACAGGCATCCTTGCCTGTGCACATAGAGAATTAAGCATACGGATGGTTAAATCTACTATCAGCCTGAGTCTTTGACGCGGAGAACATATTGTATGGGTGCAGCTGTATTTAGCCGTATTGTTGACGCCGTTGACCTCGAGACCGTGCTGCTTTGCGAGAGCGAAGCCGAGGCGAAGCGGCTCGCAATGGAGCTACTCAAGGAGTTGGGATTCAAGCAGGGTGACATCATTGCGCTGGAATTCACGGGAATGAGCGCACGGGTGCGACTGCGCGGCAACGTTTACAAGCCAGGTGATCACTACGGCTGGCTGGAGCAGTAGCGGAGGCGTCCTTGCTTGCTTTTTCTGCTCTCGCGCAGACGGTCCCCGGGGGAGAGCCATCAGGTACTGTGAACAACGGCGGCGCAGTAGATGAATCTGCTCGCGTGCGATCCGAGGCAGCCGTCAATATCGCGCTATCGCCAGCTACACAACAGTGCATAAGTAATGCCATCCCGGTTGGGCTTACAACTAACAAGAATGGCTCTTTTTCAAATGAGTCAGCATTTTAGTCAAGAAATGATCCCCCTCACCTCCATCCTCTCCCTCAAGGGGAGAGGAGGCAAAATTGGGCAATGACTGGAGATGCCGATCCCCCAAGGGGAGAGGAAGCAAGGTTGGGCAATGACTGGAGATGGCGAATAGCAAAGAGCACCCTGTCAATTTACACTATCTTTTTGAAGAAACCTTCAAGGATTAAAAGCAAAATGCAGTTGGGGAAGAAGTCGTATTAGAAGACTGCAAATACTCAACTTGCTATCTGACACATGACTATTCTTGCTGACCTATCTGACAAAGAGCCACAAGAATATGTCGTCTGAGCAAGAGGAAGCATGAAGCAACAGTTATCCATTCTCCTGGTTCCACTTGATCCAGTGCATGATCTGGGACTCCGGATGATAAATCATCGGCTCCAGGAGTCAGGGCATAACACGACGATTCTACCTCCGGATCTTCCGCTTGAAGAAGCGGTAAAGAAAGCCGCGGAACATTCCTTTGACTACATTCTGGTCAGCCGCACCATGGGCTACGGTGTTGTAGAGTTGCTGGCCAGATTCGTTGATCTGCTGGATGCAGCAGGGATTCGCGCCAGCTCGAAGATTATTATTGGCGGCAAGGCCATGACCCCTGAGCTTGCTGCTGAATTGGGATTTGACAAAGGGTTTACTGACCGTTGCACGGTCGAAGAGGCGGTGGCCTATATTGAGGGCCGCACATACGAACCTAGTCAGCTTGCTTTGAAGCGAGAGAAGCGCGATATCACAGCCCCATATTCGTATGAGGTAAAGCATCCGGAACTGGCCGAACTTCTCGACGCTATTACCGACGAAGTTCTGGTCTGGGCTGAGGATAAAACCTCTCCAGGGATTCAGCGTGCACGACTCCGCGAAGAGATGATTCGCCATGGCGAAAGCGCTCCATCATCGTTGCTGAGCGAGTATCTTGCGTTGTGCGACCAGCCAATTGTCGAGTACTACACCAAAGAGCGTCTGATTAAAGGGACGCGCACTATTGCTCCCGACGAAGTCGCAGCACTGGGTTCGATTCGTACCTCAGCCAACGTACGTTCCATTCAACATCTGGATTCTCAGCCGCGCGTCATCATTTTCACCGGCAGCGGATGTCCGCTGATGGACGTCCTTCACAATCATATCGCTGCGGAGTGGGGTATTGACGGAACAATTTTCATTTGTCCCTCATGGGTGGCACGGCTGGAGGGCTTGCTCCAGGGACTCATTGCCCACGAAGAAGACGGCACCATTCCGACGTTTGAGAACATCGCGCTCGTAAAGCGCCACTTGCGGCCGAACCTCTACTTTCAGGTGCGTGCTCACCGGGGATTGAATACGCCCGAGATGGCGGTTTACGCCAGCCACTTTCGTGTAGATTTCACGAAGATTAATCCGGTTTATGGCTCGATGAACGGCGGTACGGATCCTGCCCGGCTGGTGCTTGACGCAGTGGATGCCATTCGCACGGTGAGTAAAGCAGGTGTGGCGTTTGACATTCCGGCAAACGACGAGTTGAGCGGGATTCCCACAGCGAAGAATTTCGCAGGCATGTTATTCACAGCAGCCCTGGCACGAAAACTGGGAGCGCGTCCCATTCTCAAACCTCTTCTCTGCTTTGCTCCCTACGCCATGATTTACGGCCAGATGGACAACAACTTTGTGGATTACAATGCGGCGAAGATTCTTACCCTGCGCGCGCTGTTTGATGCGCCGATCTGGACTGGCGAGCCTGTTGGTTTCCTGACGCACGAGGATGATCGGGTCCAATCTGCCACCACTACGGCGTTGCACTCCGGACTTGCAGCCTCCCTTGGCATAGATATGCTCACCTTCGCCTCAACGGATGAATCCTACTCGCGCGGCCCCATCACGATTGCTGCCCGCATTGATACGTTCAACGCCTTGCGTACCATGTTTCGCTTTCTGGGTGATGCGACGTTTGCCCCAACCCCCAAATGCCAGGAGTATGCAGACAGACTCCAGGAGGGCATCATAGCGGTGCTGAAAGGGGTAAAGGAAAGTGGCAGCATGGTTGACGCGCTCTACGAAGGCCATTTCGGAACGCGTGAAGAAGGTGCGAATCCAGGCCGCGCAGGCCGCCACACTGTGGCAAAGCGCGCGTCATGAGCACTGGTCCCAATCAAGACCCATTCCCTCGTTAAATAGCGGGCTGCCTGCGTTGAACGAAATTTGTGACTGCCTGTAGTAGAGCCACCGAGGCACGGAGACACAGAGAATTCAATTTTAAATTGCAAATTGAAAAGTGCAAAATGCAAATTTAAAATTTGATATTTCCAATTTTCATTTAAAAATTTTTGGTGTTTAATAATCGCTGTGGCAATTTTCAATCAATATAGGCTACAAGGGCTATTTATACTTCATCTGAATTGCAGAATGGAGGAGGGTGGAAAAGAGCTGCGCTATGCCTCCGAGGGTAATCGGCATAATCGGCACTGCGAAGAACACCGGCAAGACAACGGCGTTGACGGCTCTGGCGTCCGAGTCTGAAAAGCGTGGACTGCGACTTGGCCTCACAGGAATTGGCTACGACGGCGAGGCAGTGGATAGTGTCACACTGCTACCCAAGCCGCGAGTCATGGTTTCAGCTGGAAGTCTGGTGGCAACTTCAGAGCAGTGCCTGACAACTGCCACCGCGCAGTGGGAGTTGCACGAGCGCACGGGTGAGGCGACCCCGCTCGGTGAAGTCTGCATAGTCCGTATTACGCACCCAGGCTTGATTTTGCTCGCCGGGCCGAACAAAAAGCAACCGCTTGATCTGCTCCTCCAGCAACTCAAGCCACACGTTGACCTTACGCTCGTTGACGGCGCACTGAGTCGCATGGTCCCGCTGATGGTCACCCAGGGGGTGGTTATCGCCACGGGTGCAGCACGCACCACTGACCTTAACCTGCTTGCTGAGGAAACACAGGCAATTGCAGACACGTTTCGTCTTACCGGCTTCTCGCAATCTGTGTTTACTGACGATCTCCCCGCTGCAATTACTGTAGAGCAGGACGACGGCGCGGCAACATCGCTCCCGCTTGCGTCGGTTCTCGATGAGGCAGATGGGAAGATGATATGTCAGCACGTTAATCGCCACACACTCGAAATCGTAATTCCGGCGATCGTATCCCCTCAACAACTCCGAGTTGTCATTGACCACTGGCTCGCCAGCCGTCAGCAAGCAGGCCGACTCGTTCTCTCCAATCCCACTGCTTTGCTGGTCGCAGGCGAACCCTTGGCGGTGAGCGCGAACCTCGAGCGATTACGCCATCAGAAATGGGAAGTGAGCTACAAGGAGCAGCTTCCGCTTCTCGCTATCACCGTGAATCCGTTCTACCCACGGCAGCGAGGCGGCTCTGGTGAGTTTCAGGCAGCTTCCGTTGACCCTGACGAACTCCAACGCGCGATTCAACGTCGCGTTCATGTGCCGGTGATTGATGTTCATCGCGACGGCAGCAGGCCGCTCTTTCACGCGTGCTGGAATGCCTGAGCTCCCGGCTTCCATCATTGCGCTGGAACGCCTGCGTTCCTTATTCCTTCAGTCCGGTCAATGCCATCCCTTTTACAAATGCCCTCTGAAACGAAATGAAGAGAATGACAATCGGAAGGATTGAAAGCAGGGAGACTGCCATCATGTAGTGGTGCTGCGTTTCGTACTGCTGATTGAAGCGCAGCAGGCCAATGGGGATTGTGTACATACTTTCGCTGTCGAGAATGATGAGAGGCCAGATGAAGTTATTCCAGCTGGCCATAAAGGTAAAGATCGCGAGTGTTGCCAACGCAGGTTTGCACAGAGGCAGCACAATCTGAAAGAACACACGGACGTCGGACGAGCCATCAATTCGTGCAGCCTCAATCAGGCTGGTGGGTATCGTGGTTATGAACTGCCGCATCAGAAAAATTCCGAAGGCCAGCGGCAGACACGGCACTACAAGCCCGATGTAGCTGTTTAGTATTCCGATGAAGCCACACAACAGGAAATTGGGAATCATTGTCACCTGGTACGGGACCATCATGGTACTCAGTACGAAGAGGAACACTAGTTCCTTTCCTCGAAACTGAAATTTCGCAAATGCAAACCCACCCATTGAGCCAAGGAGCAGCGTAAGCCCGGTTACAGCCACTGCAACGACAGCACTGTTCATCAGGAATAGGGTGAAGGGTTCTTGAGTCCAGCCTTTCCAGAAATTATCGAGATGCCAGGGCGAAGGGAAGAAGCGTGCTGAGATGAGCTGTGCTTCATCCTTGCTCGCCGTGACGAACATATAGAAAAACGGAAAGAGCATCACGAGCGTTGTACCAATCAGCAGCGCGTAGAATAATGTTCGCAGCAGCCCTTTTCCCATTAAATCTACTCCTATGCCTCCACTATTCGTTTACGAAAGAACCGAATCTGAATGATTGTCAGCACCAGAATGATCGCAAAGAGCACGTACGCAATGGCACAGGCTTGCCCCATGTGGAATCGGCGAAACGCTTCGTGATAAATATAATTTACCATGACGGTTGTTGAATAGCCCGGCCCACCTTCGGTCATGATGTAAACCTGGTCGAACACCTGGAACGAGCCGATAAATGCAATCACCATGACGAAGAGCGTGGTGGGATTGAGCAACGGCAGCGTGATATGCCAGAACTGCTTCCAGCGCGACGCACCGTCAATCTCTGCCGCTTCGTAATACATATCCGGAATACCCTGTAGTCCTGCCAGGTAGATTACCATCCCATAGCCGAATCCCTTCCAGATGCTCATGACCATGATGACCGGCAGAGCAGTTTTCGGGCTTGCAAGCCAATCCGGTGTTGCCGAAAGCCCAAGCCCGGTGAGAAATGTATTCACGATGCCGTAGTCTTTATTAAACATCCAGCTCCAGATCAGCGCTATGACGACCATAGAGATGATAACCGGAAAGAAAAACACTCCTCGAAAGAAATTCCTGCTTTTCAGCTTTTGGTTCAACACCAGCGCGCTCCCGAGTGCCAGTACCAGGCCTATGGGCACAGTGACGAAGCTATAGTAGGTGGTGTTCTTCAGCGCTACCCAGAATTCATCGGTCTGGAAGATTTTCGAATAGTTGGCAAGCCCGGCGAAGCGAATCGGTCCAATCCCTCGCCACTTTGTCAGGCTCAGGGCGAACGAGGCGAAAATCGGTAGAAACCAGAAGAGACCAATGATGATCAGACTGGGCAAAAGGAAGGAATAAGGCGTTAGATTACGTCGCTTAGTACTTAGAGGTTTCAGGTGTACCGGCATGCTTTGCTAAATCCAGGCTTTTTGGTGGTCATAATGGCGAAACGTCTCGCCCCTTGCAAGGATTTTTCACAGGAATTCAGGGAAAGATAGAGCATCAGGCGCCTCTTTCAATAGGCGCCTGGAAAGAATAAGGCAATAGCTCTATGACAAATCGTCTTCATGCTATTGTATTTCTGCGAGGTCAACTTTTTCAATTGTAACTGTATCCAGGAACAGCGTGGCTGTAGGATCATCGGTCGCATCAAAATTCAGCAGATCAATTGCCAGGCTGGGACTCTGGACAACAGGATCAGGAGGTGTAAAATAATAGATGATGTACGAGCTGTTCGAGAGCCACGGGGCGCTTGAACCATCTCCTGTGCTGAAGATGTCCTGCACAACGGCCCACTGGCCTGCGCTATCGTTCAGGCGAAAGCGGCACTGCGGCACGGTTGTTGAGGTGAGGGCATCCGTGCGCACCACGAACGTAAATCGGTAGAGCGAAGACGGCGAATCCAGCATGAAATCGCCCACCGGACTGGTCCAGAAGCCAAAGGTATTCGTGTTATTTGTAGCGGTCAGGGTAAGACACCCTTCAGCAAGTCCTGGTTGAGGGAGATCAAAGACCTGCGGCGCACCTCCTGCTGCCCATCCTTCGCTCGTCGTCTCAAAAGTGTATTGCTTAACAGGAGTGGCTGTTCCAAGAAGCGTCAGAGGGATGCGGTCAACATTCACGTCGGTGAGTTCAAGGGTGGCCGAGCTCGCATCGTCGGGATCGAAATTCAAAAGGTCAAAGCAGGCGAGAAGATGCGCTGCTGCACCGTTTTGATCCGTGCCTGGTGCCCAGGGCGAACAGTAGAGCTCGTACTGTTGCAGCTCAGGGCCAGGAGAGAGCGTTCCATCGCCAGTACTCTGAATCAGCAGATAATCCGCCTGCTGAAAGCTCTCTGCAGTTAATCGTAGCCGTAGCGATGGCATGAGGCTTTGATCGTCAGGCGCTCCGCGAACCGTAAATCTAGCACGATAGAGCGAATTCGTTAGAGCCGTGAGTGCGTCTGCCGGACTCTGCCAGAAGCCGAAGCAATTAGTATTGCTGGTGGATGTGATCTGCAGAGCACCGCCAGCCGCAGAAAAGATGGGTAGCGTGAATGGCACTATAGGCCCACTTGACATCCATCCCTCCGCATCATTTACAAATGTGTGCCACAGCAGCGGATTGAGCGGAGCAATCGGTTGCAATTTAATTGCGTCGGCAACAATCGTACTGGCAGCAGGCACAGCGTCGCTTCTCAGAAGAATCTCTGCCAGGCCAGGGTTGAAATAGTAGCGGCCAAGCAGATTCCACCGCCCCCCATTGGCCTTTTGATCAACCACAACACTACTCGTCCCTCCGACGTGAGAAATGGAATATGTCACACCGGAAGCATTACTCGCAGCATCTTCCACCCACCAGGCGTAGGCTTCATATTCGCCACCTTGCTCTACGTCTGCATGCCAGACAACAGAATACGATTCTGATGTGGCTGGCATAGTCAGATACGATTTTCCATAAGAATTATCTGCGTAGCTGCCGCCAGTATATGCGTGTCGGGTCCATTGGCCTGTGTCATAACTGCATGCCTGATCATCATTGTCGGTAATGTACGGATCCAGCGGATGGCGCTTGCCCCAGAATTCAATCTTCTGCTTGAAGTCCTCCAGGGTATGAATATCCAATATAGTGGCGCGGTTGAGTTGATACAGGTCCTGCCCGCGGGGACTCAGCCCATAGCCGCCCGCATCAATTCCCGCAACATACCCTATCTCAGCAGCGATCGCACGTACCAGCGCATTATCAGCCCCATAGGGATACGCAAAGAAGCGTACGATCTTATTCATCAGATTATTCTCGATAGCCTGCTTCGACAGCGTGAGCTCCTGCCGAATCTGCGTCTCAGTGAGTGATATCAGATTTGGATGCGTTACAGAGTGCGACTCAACGAGAAACAGGCCAGAATCTTCCAGCACTTGCAGCTGAGACCAGCTGCAATGGGCAGCGTCACCCACGCTTCCCGTTTGAACGAATGTGACGGCCCAGAAGTTATGCTCCGTAACAATGGGATACCCGTTTTCAAAAATCCCTTTCTCATTGTCGTCGAATGTCAAAACAAACGATTTCGCCGGTGGAGTGCTTGTTGCCTGAACGAAATTCATCAGGTCATCCAGGGTGATGGCCTGAAAGCCGTGGCGTACAAGAAAGTCCAGATGTTCGCGCAGATTATCCGGCGAAACACGGTATATCGAAGGTGCGTTGTATATGATGTTGTGATAGAGAAGCATGGGTACGGCGCGCTCGAGCCTGAAATCCAGCGTCACTTCACCCACCACGTCATCACTTTGCGGAAGATAGCCGGGCGCATGGACTTCGAGCGTATGCAGACCTGGCGGCAGGTTCTCTATCCGATACGATCCATTCTCATCAGAGTATGTGATCTGATCCAGATCACTCACATAGACAGCCGCATCAGCGATCCCCTGCTCAGTTTCCGCATCCAGTATCCTGCCTGTAACGCTGTATGGAGTTAGCAAATAGCTGCCGCGTGTAGATAACTCTGCAGTAGCAGCGGCGATCAGTTTGGTCACTTTGGTCACCAGCACCATATCGAGGGTCGAAGGCAAGTCGCTTGATTTATGGTAATATGGATTTGCGACGTAATATGGATTATGACTGCTCCATGGTTGGTCATTTTCAATCGCACAGATTGCATCGTAGCCAACATACCAGAACGAGCTATGGTCGCTCCACGTCGCCGAGGGATTGACCACCTTGGCCAGATCCAGCTCTATACTATAGAGCGCATTCATATTGAGCAGCATATCCGCAATCCATTCAGACGAAGAGTTGGTGATAATCTCGTCATAGTCGTACGCCGTGCCGGTGAAGCCAACCATGTCAACATTGAGCACCGCAACAATATCATCGCCGCTGGCAGCTGCTGCATTGGCGTAATGCACACTGCCATGGTGCGAACCACCTATGACCATCGGATTACTCTCTTCTTTGATAAAAGCGACGAACTTCACGGTGCAGCGCTGTGTGTAGTCGCCCGGCGCATTGGCAAGAATCCGCGCCACTTCGAGCATAAGGGCAATACCTGTGGCGTTATCATCCGCGCCCGGCGCAGGCATTGTATTCCAATCCGTGCTCCAGTTGTATGCACCATCTCGGCTTCCCGAGCTATCCAAATGCCCGCACACAATAATGATCTTCTCTGGATGCGTGGTGCCGGGCAGTGTCGCCACAACATTCTTGAGCTCATAAACATCGTACGGCGGCGTGGCTAGCGAACCAAGCGTGAAGGAATCGTACGCCACCTGGAGCGACGGACTGATTGAAGCAAACGCGTCGTGAATATGCGTGGTTGCCGCCTCGAAGCCGGAGGTAAACGTCACGCGCGAATTGTGGCTGGCTGGGGGAGCCAGATCGCTAATCGAAACCTCTATATTGGCTTGACTGATACTGCTGACCATGCTGGCAATCGTGGAATCGTATTCCTGCGCCAGGGTGGGACGCACAAACTCAAGCGCCCGCGCACCTTCCTGCCGAACCTCTTCCAACGTCTGCCTGGGCTGGAGCTGCACGAATACCGGAAACTCCTGCGCATGCCCATTGAAGAACCTGTGAAGCGACTCGGGTGCCCGAACTTCGTATACATCGTCCATCTGATCGGATATCACGCAGTCTAGTGGCAGGAGACTTGCATCTTCTGCGTCTGGCACCACTACCCAGTAACGATACTCTTCCTGTGCCGCCAGCGGGCTCGTCAGACTAAACAGCAAGAACACGCCGGCACACCAGATCCAGAAGCCGTACCGTTGTCTTATTGTTGTTTTACACTTGCGTTTCGATTGCCACACCGGAAATCCTCCCATTTTAGCGTAATTGCAACTGGTTTATGACTCTGCTCTGCAAAAATCTGGACGTTTCAAATTGTATTTTAAGACCCCGCTTTACCTCTGTCAATAAGGGAAATAAAGCTTTTTGTCAGATCAGTTAGCAGAATAAAGGCTTAAGGCATACAGCAATTTCTGTGTTTTTGGACTAGTGTCTTGACCGCCGAGAAATGACAGGCTATAGAAGTTCTATCTTCCTG
>CAYVXD010000074.1:0-18922 GCA_964454265.1 uncultured Candidatus Sumerlaeota bacterium
CGATATGAGTCTGATTAACACTCCCCCGCCGGATCGCCATCCCATTAAGACGCAAATTATTCATTTTGACGAACAGCAGATCGAGGAAGCAGTACTGCGCGTGCTCAACCGCAATGGGCAGGTATTTTTCGTCCACAATCGGGTCCAGACTATTGATCAAGTGGCTCGACGGCTCCAGGATATACTGCCACAGGCCAGTATTGCTATTGCTCACGGCCAGATGGAGGAACGCCGCCTCGAGCAGGTAATGCTCGATTTCGTCGCCGGGCACTATGATATCCTCGTATCCACTACTATCATCGAGAATGGTCTCGATATCCCGAACGTCAACACGATCATCATTAACAGGGCTGATGCCTTTGGCCTGGCGCAGCTCTACCAGTTGCGCGGTCGCGTTGGTCGGGATACCAAGCGCGCCTATGCCTATCTCATTGTACCGCAGGGCCAGGCGATTACCGAGGCTGCGGTCGAACGGCTTGCCGCGATTGAGGAATTTACGGAACTCGGCGTGGGGTTCAATGTTGCGATGCGCGACTTGGAAATCCGCGGCACGGGAAACATCCTTGGCCGCGAACAGCACGGCTGCATCGTCTCCATTGGGTTTGATCTCTACTGTCAGCTTCTTGAGAAAACGGTGAAGCGGCTGAAGGGAGAACCGGTTGAAGAAGAACAAATTGCGGAAATTACGTGGAACATTGACTGCTATATTCCCCGAAGCTACATTCCAACTGAGGAACAACGCGTGACGTTTTACAAGAAGCTCGCCCACGCTGCGAGCCTTCAGGATCTCGATGAGATCAAGGACGAACTTATTGACCGCTACGGCGCACTTCCTGTACCCGTGGGAAATATTCTAGAGATCAGCACGCTGCGCATTCTCGCTACGCTCCAGCACATCCATAAGGTAAGTGCAACGTCTGAGGGAATTCGATTGCGAACGTCTCACAAGCCGGACGAGTTGCTCGCACGTTTACAAGATCTTCGCCATCAAGTACCGGAACTGAACGAGCTCAGAAGCGAATCAGACGATACGATTACATGTATCCTCACTGTGAGTGATGAGAAATTAAGGCTCAATGCCGCCGTGGGCCTGCTTCGGGCGCTTACTGCGCAGGGGTAAAAAACCCTTGCAATTTCCTTTCTTCGCCTATAGACAACAGGGTGTGTTTTAATGTAAGTAGGGCTTTGTGATCATTAGCGGTCGGTAGGTGACACATGCTCAGGGAAAGTAGAGTGAAAAGAATAGGACGATTCGGCAGTGGGATATGTGCAGTGTTGCTTGTTCTTCTTCTCAGCACAGCGTGCATCCGCAGTCGTGTAGTCATTACCTCTGAACCTCCCGGCGCCGATGTTACCTTCAAAAAAGTACCTCGCGGTCGCACCCCCGTGACAATTCCGATTATTTGGTACTGGTACTACGATATCAATATAGAAAAGCCCGGGTATGAGCCTCTCGTGACTACGGAGCGCTTTCATGCGCCAGTCTGGTTCTTCATGCCATTGGATCTTATCATGGAAGCTATTCCCATTCCCATTTATGATACGAAGAAGCGACATTATACCCTTGCCCCGAGCGAAGAGTTCTAGGAGTACCTCCGCGACATGGCCCACGTAAGAGTGTTCAAAATTCGATTGAATGAACAGTACCGGGAGGAAGACGAATCATTCTTAAACGATTTTCTGGAATCGGTGAAGGTCGAGAACATTGCGCCAACTCTGATTAGCTCGCCGCAAGACATGCACTGGAGCGTTTTTGTTGTCTACAGCGAACTTGAAGAAGACCAATTTCCCCTGGCAGAGAAGATGCTCTATGATAGCGGCGAAGCATTGACGCCAGAGGAAGAACATTTGCTCTTCCGCCTGAAACAGTGGCGCGAAGGTGTGGCCCAGCGCGAAAATATCCCCTCCTATATGATCTTTCATATCTCGCACTTGAAAACTATTGTCAAAATGAAGCCGCAGTCGCTCGAAGAATTTGCAAAGGTGAAGGGCTTATCCAGGCGGAAGATCAATAAGTACGCAAAAGATATCTTAAGGATGTGTAAAGAGACACAGTGAGCTGCGTGGCGTAAACACAGTTCAGGGACGCTGTTGAGAAAAGGCTGCGCCATGCGCGAAGAAGTCAGTCCGTAAGCAGAAAGGAGAAAAGCATGCGAAGCCACGTGCAATCCCTAAGTTTTGCCTTGAGCCTTGTGATAGCACTTCTTCTTGCTTTGCCAGCCAGTGCTCAGGAAACCTCTACTTCTACCGGCCCATCTATCAATCTGATTATTCCCCGTTCGGATTATGTAAAGACTTCCTATGATCGGTATCGCCTGGGCGGGCATACGGAGCCAGGCAACACTCTGACTGTGAATGACGAGGAGTTTAAGGTCTATCCAACCGGTGCTTTTGCCGGACTCTTGCATCTTAAGCCGGGCGTCAATACCATTACGCTTATTGCAACGTCTCCCGAAAACAAATCGGTTGTAAGAACAATCCAGATCGAACGTACCCCGCCGCTAACCACCACTTCTGTTGATCTTTTAACGATTGAAGACGCCATGATGCTGCCGAAGATGGACGTAGAGCTGAATGTCGGAGACGTCCTGGAAGTCCGCATGAAGGGGACACCCGGCCTGGAGGCTTCTTTCAGCCTTGGTCGTGTGGCGAAACACGTTCCGATGACCGAGGTCCCGTTTTCTGAAACTAAGGGGCTGCGGGGCATCTACACAGGGATCTACAAAGTCAAGGCGACTGACCGCCTGAAGACGACTCCGGTCAAGTTCCACTTGAAGAAATCCTGGCGGAAGAAAGTAAGCAAGGAAAGCCGGGCTATGGTGACAATTGATCCGGAGGCATGGCCACAGGTGGGCGAAGTGATCGAAGACCGCGCGTTCTTGAGCGTTGGGCTAGGACAGGCTCGGCTGGGCAGTGCCCAGCTCGGGTATATACCAATTGGCACACGGCTGGAGCTAACCGGACGCCGTGGTGGCGAGGAGGATGATTCTGGGGTGTATCGCGTGCAACTATCTCCGAGTAAGGAGGCCTGGATTCCAGCATCATTCATTAATGTGTTGTCCCGAGGCACACACCTGCCACGCAGCCTGGTGAATGCTGCTACGGTCGCCGGAGATGAAAAGTACGACATTGTAACCATGGGGCTCTCCGAACGGCTTCCTTACTATGCTGAGGCAAGCATGAATCCCAGCGCTCTCGTGGTGGAGCTTTACGGCGCCACGTCGAACATCACCTGGATTACCAACAAGCCAGAAACCAAAGAGATCAAGGAGCTCACCTGGCAGCAGGTGGAGAAGGACTTGCTGCGATTTACTATTGCCCTGAAGCACCAACCTATCTGGGGCTATGATGTGGGCTACCAAGAAGATTCGAAGACCCTCTACATTAAAATCCGTCGCGCGCCTCAGCTGGCTGAGCCGCCAGACTCGCCTCTCAAGGGTCTGACTATAGCGGTTGACGCGGGCCACGGTGGAAGCAATCTTGGCGCGGTCGGCGCAACGGGATTAAAGGAAAAAGATGTGAATCGTGCCACCTCGGATTTGCTTATGCAACTTCTTAAAGATGCGGGGGCCAGCGTATTGAATCTTCGGCCTGATGATGAAGCAACGACATTGTCATTCCGGATTGACCATGCCCTGGAAGCCGATGCGGACCTCCTCATCAGTATTCATGCAAATTCGATAGGTGCTCTTGCCGATCCAATTAAGATTAAGGGGGTAATGAATCTGTATAAGTTTCCGCCGAACCGTGAGATAACCGAGTGCGTCCAGAAGCGTATGCTGGACATCGGACTTACTGATCGCTGGGTGATCGGCAGCTTTAACTCCTCAACGGTTAAGATCACGCAGACGACGTCGTTTCTGGTGGAGCAGGCCTTTATGTCGAACCCGGAAGATGAGGCACTGCTCATGGATCAGGAATTTCGCAAAAAAATTGCCCGTGCGATTTTCGACGCGCTGGAAGATTACTATAGCGCGGTACGCGAACGCTACCAGAAGAATAGCGACTAATCGGTTACATTTACAATATTCGAAAAAGGCTGAAAAACTGCAAAGATCTTGTCTTTTCCGGCTAAGATCGGCCGGAAGGCCCCTGGCTTTAATGCACTTTTAAATAGCGATAGCAAAAACACAACTCCCTGCCTGATTGATATGCTACCAATTCATTAAGGGTGCTGAAAAATAGGAACTTGTCCGATAGGGAGCCTTTTCTGTTTTTTTCCCGCGTAACGGAGGGCTGTCTTGTGTCCTTTGCGTTTTAACTATTTTTTTCTAACAGTGATTTTTTTCTCTGCGTCCTTCTCTCTGCAGCATAATGCCCTGTATGATTATGAAAGATCACGGCAAAGAATGCGATTATGATTTTTGTTTGATCGGTCAACCATTTTAAATAGTACTTATCCCTAAGACCAAAGCAACATGGCAAATATATGAGATGAAGAACCGCCTCGGGTATATATTTTTCGCCTTCAATTTATTGCTACTTGTTGTTATTCTTTGTCTTTTCTACCACTACCGAGGTGAGGCGGCTTTTAATAATCTCCTGAGCACCAATCTGGCGGGAATCTGTCTTCTAATTCTGCCTGGCTTACCGTGGGCATACTACTTCCGCGCGAAGATACCTCACCGTCTCTTTTTGCTCCTGCCGATTGCCTTTTTATTCAGCCTAATGCTTTACCTTCCGTTTTCATTCGCAGGGTTCTATTTTTATCTGCCGACCCAGGTAGTGCTTTTGAGTATGATGTTTGCAGGAGTGCTTTCGACGGTTGTCGGGGTTGGGCTGATTCTTAAGCGTTCCCGGGGAGAAGGTACGCTTACTGTTTCCTCCATTCTATCCCTGAATCGGAAGGATATTTTTTCCTTTCACGTTCTTACAGGTTTCTTGCTGGTCATTATGAGCTTTACAGCTTTTTCGGGAGTTTTCTTGGATAGAGGAGATGGCTGGCTGCATATGTCGATTGTGAAAAAGCTACTGGACAGAAATGTAATGGTTGCTGCCAGCCCTTATTTCGACACTTTCCAACCTGACTCAAATTACGGTTACTGCGTATGGCATGTTTCTCTTGCTGCGCTGGCAAACTTTAGCGGGAAAGAACCGGCGGAAGTCTGGTTTTCGATCATGCCACTTTTGTTTTTCTTAAGCGGATATTCGCTTTTCGGTTTTGGTCTTTACCTGTTCCGAAGAGGTACCCTGGCAGCGATTTATCTCCTGGCTCATTTGTGGGCGCTCACACATTTCGCGGGTGACCTAGTAGGGCTTAGAATATTTCAATATCCTTACCTGACTTCGCCGCTTATTATCATGCCAGTGGCATGGGTATTATGCTTCGAATTTTTCCGACGCGGCGGCCGATTTTTCGGGATTCTCTCCATCGTTGCGTGCCTGGTTCTGGTTTCTGTTCATAAGCTTTCCTTTATGGGGTTTTTTCTATTTCTGGGCTTGGTTTGTTTAATTGCAGCGCTCTTTGGAGCTGAAAAGATGCGTACCCGGCTTCGGCCTATCATCCTCATTGCCGCACTTTGCGTCGGACTGTTGGGCTTTATGCTGCTGGTTTCTCCTGGGCCAATTACAAATCCCTTTCACAAGACATTTGCTGCAAACGAAGTGTTAAAAGTTGGTGAGTGGGGACTTATTGCCAGGCCGGAGGTTTTCCTCTACCGGACAGGTTGGGTAGTCTACCACACTCGTGTCACGTGGATTCCATTTTTTGCACTGGCGGCAGTTCCACTTCTGATCTGGCGAGGCTGGCGAAGGAGAAAGAGCGGGCTTGCCATCCGGCCTATTTATCTATACTGCACGGCGGGGATGCTTCTGATTCCAATGGTAATGGCAAACCCAGTAGTGGGAAAATTATATGCCAGTAAATTCTCCATGCAGG
Source organism: uncultured Candidatus Sumerlaeota bacterium (assembly GCA_964454265.1). Classification (GTDB taxonomy): domain Bacteria; phylum Sumerlaeota; class Sumerlaeia; order MWCT01; family JAUWMI01; genus JAUWMI01. Next base: position 5,879 of record CAYVXD010000074.1, read on the forward strand.
CGCTCATGCGGCTTTATTCTAATATACCCCATTTTGCGACGGTTATTGCGGGTGGACAGATTTTTCTTTTCTTTCTCTTGAGACGTATCAAAATTCGCCGACTCCGGCGCTGGTGTTCAAAACTACCCGCAGTCGCTGTTGTGCTCGTACTTATAATGATGGTGGCGCGGAGTTGGTCGGCGTTTCACGGAGGTATCGAGAATCCACAGTTGTTCGAGACCTGGCGCATAACAGATCCCCTACCGGTTGCTCTAAAAGAACTGGATTTGAGAGTGACCGAGGCGGCTGTAGTTAATACAAATCCTATGATAGCTTACTTTGTAACAGCGCTTACAAAGCATTACGTAGTACAGGCATTTGCAACGATGACGTCGCCTTCCATGCCCGACTATAACGAGCGCAACTTTGCGCGTGATCGAATACTTCAACTTTCAGCACCCTCAAAAGAGAGGGCTGAGTTATTGGACAAATATCACGTAAAATTTCTCTGCCTGGATTTCCGCCTTTTTAAAGGCGTCAGCCCTGAAGATTTTTGGGAAAAGTTTCATGCAGATGAATATTCAGTCAGACCAATGCTGCGATACGGTCCGGTGTATGTGTTTGCTTTAGCCAAGGAAAAATGAGGCGCTTCGGATTTCATAATGGGTGGATACAATGTAGCCATTACCTATAGAGGGTAGTTCCGTTTCACAAATCTCAGAGCTTCCTCCTTTGACTTCAACGTCCCCTCTAGCTGGGCCTCTGCCACGGTGTTGAGAATTTCCTTGAACTGCGGGCCAGGTTGGTAGCCCTCGGCAATGAGATCGTCACCCGTAATCAATGGCGGAGGAATCAATTCCGTTTCTTCTCGCGAAAATTCTTCAAGTTTCTCTCTACAGAAATCATAGTTTTGCAAATCGGCATGGCTGGCCAGGCAATCAATACGGTGCAGCTCGAGATCCTCTTCAATCGTAGGCGAAGCAAGAAACCGCCTTAACTTCGCCTGGCGCATATCGCGGATGTGCAAAAACTTCATATGTCGCTCGACCAGCTGGACAATTTGACTCCGATCAGCATTCGAAAAGTTCAGACGACGACAGATCGTATCGGCAATTTCCGCACCTACTTTGTCGTGAAAATTGAACCGGATGCGGTCTGCTTCTTCATAAGTCGGAAATTTCCCCACGTCGTGCAGCAAAACGCCGAATGCCAGCGTTGGTGACGGATTTTCGAGAAGATTCATGCCAAGCACCGTATGGGTTAAAACGTCGCCCTCTGGATGAAAGGATGGTGGTTGGGGAATTCCTTTTAGCTGGGCTACTTCGGGCAGGATTTCTTTAAGCAGGCCGCTTTGCTCCATGAGCTCGAGGCCCCGGCCTGCCTGTGGACCGCAAAAAATTTTCACGAGCTCCTCGCGAATACGATCCGTACTGATCTGGGTAATCAGTGGCGCAGCTTCACACAGCGCAGCCCACGTGGTGGGTTCAATGGTAAATCCGAACCGCGTGGAAAATCGAATTGCACGGAGCATACGCAGCGCATCCTCGCGAATCCGATCCGCAGGGTTTCCAATGCCGCGAACAATACCGGCTTTCAGATCCTGTTCACCTCTGACAAAGTCAATGAACTTCTTTTCCAATGGATCGTAAAAGATAGCGTTAATAGTGAAATCCCGGCGTACGGCGTCCTCGCGTGCCGTGGAGAAGTGTACCTCCCGTGGATGGCGATAATTCAGATACACGCCATCGCTGCGAAACGTCGCCACCTCCAGCCGCACATCCTCTTGAACAACCAGAATGACGCCGAACCGTACGCCCAAAGGAATCGTTTTGGAAAAGAGTTGCATCGTCTCTTCGGGTGGGGCATTAGTTGCAATATCTATGTCTTCAGGTGGTAGTCCGAGAAGCATGTTCCGCACACACCCGCCAACCCAATAGGCTTGGTAACCGTGCTCGCGCAGTCGTACGACAATGTCGTACGCAACTCGCTCTGTCAGACTCTTTCCCTGCGCTGGCTTCTTCATAATTTGCGACGCTAGACGACCAGGTTGGTCTTTCAGACTTTGGTGTGAATTCGTGCTTACTATGAACTGGCTAATGGAGGGCTTGCAAGAACTTTTCTTAAAAACAGGTTTTTCGGAATTCGTAGTGGGCTGTTTTACAGCAAAATTCTCGGGCTTATAAGGCTTTTTGGAGAATGCTTATAACGTTTGCGTCACGAATACGTAGGGGCGTTTAATTAAACGCCCCTACAATTGATGAATGTGTCCCCAACAAGATGTTATGAAAAGCCCATATCAAAAAGAAATGCCGAATGGCGATTGGCTTGGCCACTATGCCCTTATGTGTGAAGAAATTTCTGACAAAAGGGCAACCCGCCACGGCGAAGGGATCGCCCCTACTTGTATTCCATTGTTTGAAATTGCATTTCATCGGGATCTCTAAAAGCACCCACTATGCAGTCCCAAGAACCTGAAAACGAGAGGCGCTGCAATGGCGACGGGGCAAGTCAAAGTCAGATGTTTTCTTATTGCGCGAAGATGCACTATTGGCCAGTTTCACACACCTCCTGGTCATACTGCTGGAGCTGGTGAATTGTAGGCTGGTTTCCGCACAAGAGGCAATTGGGATCTTGACGAATTGTGAGCATGTTAAAAGTCATAGGAAGCGCGTCATAGATCAGGAGTCGACCGAGCAACGACGATCCAATTCCCAGAAGAAACTTCAGGCATTCGGTAGCCTGGATGAGCCCAATAATCCCCGGAACCGCACCGAGAATCCCTGCTTCCTGACAGCTCGGAACCAGGTCGGCTGGCGGCATCTCAGGGTATATGCAGCGATAGCAAGGTCCATTCTGGCCAGGCATAAAAACGCTGGCTTGCCCCTCGAAGCGAAATACACTGCCGAAAAATAGCGGTTTGTGCGCAAAGAAACACGCATCATTCATCAAATACCGAGTGGGGAAATTATCGCTTCCGTCCAGAACCGCATCGTAATCAGAAAGGAGATCAAGCACATTGTCGCGAGTCAATCGCATCTGATGGATGTGCACGTTCACATCGGGATTGAGCCCTTGAATCGTGCTCTTCGCCGATTCGGTTTTCGCCATATTAACCGACTGTACAGAATGAATTATCTGCCGTTGCAAATTGGATAGATCCACGTTATCGCTGTCCACTATTCCCAGTGTTCCTACTCCCGCTGCAGCAAGATAAAGAAGCGCAGGCGACCCGAGGCCTCCGGCACCTATGCACAGCACGCGTGACTCAAGCAGCTTTCGCTGGCCCTTTCCTCCGACTTCTGGCAGTACGATATGGCGCGAATAGCGATGGACCTGCTGTTCGGTTAATTTCATTCCTCTCTCCTCGTATCCAAACTTTCGGCCGTTGGTTCGCCTCCAATCACTTTCATTAGTTCCTTCTGAAATCCAATGCTGCGTGACTCCATAACCCACGAGGCATACGACTCTCCCCCACTTTTGTCTACCGTAACAATGAGGTAGCTGTAAGCCTCCCAGGCCAGTGCTGTGTCGTGCTGCGATGGAGTCACAAAACTGTTTAGATGCGAATGGTAAAATCCCAGAATCTCTTCAGCCGATTCCCGCAGAGAATTTTCAAGAGCAAGTAGAACCCTATCGTCAATCCGATAGCGTGTCTCGCGATGCGTCTGAGCAACATTCTCCACAGGAACAATCCGGCTTACGCGTTTCTCTGTGCCTCTCCATTGCCCGATCAGGACGCCGCATACCTCCGCATGCTGGTCGGCTTTGCACAAAGCCACTATCTGCTCGATCACATTACGCGGGACGTACAACATGGGCCGACCTACTCAATGACATCCTTTTCGATGGGCTCGACCTTGACACCCAATTCTTTAAGGTAGCTAATTGCCCGTTCGATGTCCGTCGTTCCACCCTCGAGTTCCAGGGCCATCAGGCCAATTTCCTCCGACACGCTGGCCCCGCGAATGTTCGTAATCACATCGAACTTTTTGGCCAAGCGCCACACGATCGGCTCTTGTATCCGCTTCTGGGGAAAGGTGAGATAGATTTTCCGTGTAATGTTCTTGGGATCGTTTTCTTCCACACCACCAGCAATGGCGGGAACAATGAATACAAGGTCACCATCTTTCAATGGCGTGTCGAGATCCTGCAAGAAACGGATGTCCTCGTCGTTGACATAGATGTTCACGAAACGGCGCAATGCACCAGTTTCGTCGCACAGGCGCTCTTTGAGACCTACGTATTGCTGATCTAAATTGCCGATTAGCTCCTTCGCAGTCTGGCCAGACGAAGAGACTTCGTTTTGCCCGCTCGTGAGCTTCCGCAGAGGCTGAGGAATGCGTACGGTAATGCTCATGACGTATCTTCTCCTTTCTCAACCATTAGTCTAAAACTTTGATCATCGAGTCGGTCAATACAAAGCATTTTATGACCTTCGTCCTTAAGACTGCGCGTGACATTCTTGAAAGGTTCGCCATCACGCAGAAGGGGTTCCAACTTTTTGCCCGTTTCCAACTCTTCCAATTGTAACTTCGCTTTAACAAAGGTCATGGGGCAAACTTCCTGACGGACATCTATCTGACTCGATACCTTGAGTGGTTCTGCCATCCTTGACTCTCCTTTCTTTTCGCAGTTTTTACATTAGCAATCTGCTTTGCCTGTTGGCAACAGAAAATGGCCGCGGTTCGCATTGTCATTACTCCACCAAGCCTCTTGTGATGATTATCCGCGTGCTCTGGCACCTGGAGCGTGCTTATCAAGCAGCGCCTCAAATTCTTTCAGTTTCGGATTAATCAGCATCGGCTTGCCCACGTGGTCTATCACTGCCTCCTGTGTCTTCAGGCCGTTTCCCGTAATTGAGATCACAATGCTTTCGTCACGTGGAATACGTCCCTGGCGAATAAGTTTTTGTGTTACACCGAGGGTTACACCGCCGGCTGTTTCCGTAAAAATGCCTTCGGTGCTGGCCAGCAGCTTCATCGCCTCCACAATCTCCTCGTCAGTTACGTCTTCGGCGTAACCACCGGACTCGCGAATGGTTTTAACTGCATAAAAGCCATCCGCTGGATTCCCGATAGCAAGCGATTTCGCAATGGTATTCGGCCTGACGGGCTTCAGCAGATCTGTGTTGTCCTTCACTGCTTGCGCAATCGGATTGCAGCCCAAGGCTTGTGCCCCGTAGATCTTACAGTCTGCATGATCCGTAAGTCCCAGCCGGTGGAATTCCTTTATGGCTTTGGCAATTTTCGTTAGGAGCGAGCCGCCTGCCATCGGCACAACAATATGCTGTGGTACTTTCCATCCAAGTTGTTCGAGAATTTCGTAGCCAAATGTTTTAGACCCTTCCGCGTAAAAAGGCCGGATGTTGATATTAGCAAAGGCCCAGCCGAACTTATTGGCAATCTCGCTACAAAGCCGATTGACCTGATCGTAATTGCCGTGAATACCCACCAGATTCGTGCCGTAGATCAGAGACCCCAGCACCTTTCCCTGTTCGAGGTCAGCCGGGATAAAGATATAGCTGGTAAGCCCGGCAGCAGCGGCATTTGCAGCAACGGAATTGCCAAGGTTGCCGGTTGATGCACAGGCCACCACCTCGAAGCCAAATTCCTTTGCTTTGGTAAGTGCAACTGCCACGACCCGGTCTTTAAACGACAGCGTAGGGAAATTCACGGAATCGTTCTTCAGGTATAGCTCGCGCACACCCAGCACCTCGGCCAGACGATTTGCGCGCACCAGTGGCGTAAACCCCACGCTCAGCCCCACCGTCGGCTCCCTATCAATCGGCAGCAGCTCTCGGTAGCGCCACATGCTTTTCGGACGCCTGGCGATTGTCTCGCGCGATAGCGCGCCCGAGATCGCATCGTAATCATAATCAACTTCCAAGGGCCCGAAACAATACTCACAGAAGTGCAGCGGCTCAATTGGATATTCATATCCACATTCACGACATCTCAGCTTTCTTACGAACTTGTTCTCCGTCGTCACAATATTATCCCTCCTTTTCCTCTGCCGCCTACTTCCAGTGCTCGGCAGATATCTGCTTAACTAAAAATAGTCACGTACCCTTCATAGACCGGAGCGCGGAACGCCAAAAGTAAGATGAGACATTCAGTTCTGGCAGCAGACAGGGAGGCTATAGTTGATCTTGCCCTGAGAGGATGCAGAAGAGTGAAAAATAATAAAACGCCCCTTCTTCTGAAAAACTGAGGAAGGGGCTCCGGTGAGCACTGCCCTCTTATCTTTCAGAAGAAATCCCTTCTGCAGGAATTAGCACCAGCAGCGTGGTCATAGTCTCACTGACCAAATCGCCCGGTTGCTGTGGCTTCGCAGGGCCTGTCCCTCCACCACTCTGGATAAGAGATACTTAAACCAGATATATCATTTTGTCAAAGAAACGAGGGAATGCTGCCTTTTGGCTTGAGGCTTGTCAAGAAAAAAAATCGCGCTATTTCTGGGTCAATTGCGTCGGTCACAAATCTTAGATTTCATGACGCTACTTTCTGATGCCGAAATCATTGGCCCCCTCCTCCTCTACGGTCGAGCATTGCACAACCGCCTTTAGTTCGTTGGCGAGGTCTGATGGAATCAAGGCTTCAATTTTCATATCCGTCTCGTCATAATGTAATTCCAGGATTTTCGCTCTCTGGCGGAGGGTCTCCAAGATAGCAAACTGGTCGTAAGGAATCCGCAGAACAGCACGCTCAAATGATGCGGTAAGATGTGCTTCTATCATTCTAAGCAGATCGTCCAGACCATGACCTGTTTTGGCTGAAATTGCAACGCTAGGAACGTGGCTTCGCAGTAAGCGATTCAATACGATCCGATCAGGCAGAAGGTCAATCTTATTCCAGATAACTATGGTTACTTTCTCAAGCGCATTCAGCTCGTGCAACACCTCCTCGGTCGCGGTGATCTGCTGTTCACAGTTGGGGAGGCTCACGTCTACCAGGTGGAGGAGTAAATCGGCGTAAGTGATCTCCTCTAAAGTAGCCCGAAAAGCAGCAATCAGTGTCGGTGGAAGATTATTGATGAATCCCACAGTGTCAATAAACACAGCAGCCGTGCCACCAGGCAAGACCAGCTTGCGGGCCATCGGATCCAGTGTGGCAAACAGCTGATCCTCAACGAACGCCCCCGCATCCGTCAGTATATTTAGAAGCGTTGACTTGCCAGAATTCGTATAGCCAATGATAGAAACGCCGGGAAGCTGCTTCCGCAGCCGGCTCTTTCGCTGTACTTCTCGATACTTTCGCACGCGCTTCAGCTGCCGCTCAAGCGTGCCGATCCGATCCTTAATTTTGCGTCTGTCAACTTCGAGCTTGGTCTCGCCCGGTCCTCGAGTGCCAATCCCACCTCCCAGTCGTGAGAGCATCAGCCCCTTCCCCTTCAGCCGAGGCATCAGGTAGTTGAGCTGCGCAAGTTCAACCTGAAGTTTACCTTCGCGCGTCTTTGCCCGGCGGGCAAAGATGTCAAGAATCACAGCAGGCCGATCTAGCACTTTCAGCTCAAACAGATGTTCAAGGTTGCGCTGCTGCGCCGGTGTCAGATCGTCGTCAAAAATTACCCCGGTTGCATCCATAGCGTGTACCAACCCAACCAGCTCAGCACATTTCCCCCTGGAAAGCAGATATGCAGGATCGAAGTTTCGTACTCTGACATTTTCCCAGCCAGCCACTTGAGCGCCGGCAGAGATGGTAAGCTGTTCCAGTTCCTGGAGGGCCTCGTCTGTGCGGTGGACATGCTGGAGGGGCTTTGTTATTCCGATCAGGAAAAACTTCTCCTGCGTTTGCCCGCTTGCAATCGGATAAAGTTTATCTTTAATTGCTTATCCCCCCTGCGTGGCAAGAATTGGTAGGGCAGTTTGACGTCATATGCTCAAATATAGCGGGTTGGTCAGGCGGTTGGGAAAACGATGTGACGATAGCGTTAAACAACCTATTTTGCTTCACCCACCTTAATCTGGGAGAGATCAAGGGTGTTAAAACCTTGCGGTCGTTTCGCCCTGGCTTCTTCTGCTCTGGGCTTCTGCACGCGTTTAGCGTCGCGCTTTGTAATAAGCTGCGAAATGGCATGCTTGTATATCAAATGTTGAGATTCCTTGCTGTTAAGGATGACCGTGAAATTATCAAATCCCCGCACCACTCCGGTTAGCGATGACCCGTCAGTAAGCATTATCTTAACCTCGCTACCCTCTTTGCGTATCTGGTTGAGAAAACTATCCTGCAGGTTCACTGATGGCTTGGCCATGAATACTTCCTCCCACTTGACATCCTAGCAAATACTTATACTTGTGCAAAACCACATATATAATATTAAAAGACCTGGGTATTTATAGCAAGAAAAAACGACATCACAATCTAAATATACTTTAATACTAAAATGCAAGTATTTTCTTTAGCCTCTCCATGTTCTCCTGGTATGAATTCCCGGACAAATTGAGCCACTCAGCCTCACGCATCGCTCGAAACCACGTTAACTGACGCTTCCCATAACGCCGAGTCGCTTGCTTCACACGCAATTGGGCTTGTTTGAGTGATGTATGTCCCTTCAGATAAGCCACAACCTCTCGATAGCCCAAGGCCTTCATCGCATGCAAGTCGGGTGAGTAGCCCATGTCCAGCAGCCGCCTGACCTCCTCAACGAATCCTGTGGTAAACATCCTGTCCACTCTTGCTTCAATTCGCTCGTATAACTCCGCCCGATCGCGTGTCAGAACCACAAGCCGATACTCATAGCGCTTGCCCTGCGTCCGGCTCTCCCTTTGTAGCTCTGAGATGGGCCGACCCGTGAGCTCATAAACTTCCAGTGCCCGCACGATTCGCATCATATCATTGGGACTTATCTTTTGGGTCGCTACCGGGTCTGCTACTTGCAGGCGCTGGTATAATGTGTCAAGGCCTTTCATGCGAATTTCTTCGCGCAGCCGAGAACGCAGCTCGGGGTCCCGGGCCCCCTCTTCAAAGATTCCTTCAATCAGTCCTTTGATGTAAAGACCGGTTCCCCCGACAACTAAAGGAATCATCCCTTTGCGGCTAATATAGCCAATGATTTCGTCTGCCAGCTTAATGAACCGGGCCAGACTGAATTCCTCGCGCGGATCAACGCAATCGAGAAGGTGGTAAGCCACACGGCTGCGCTCTTCTGCGCTCGGCTTGGCCGTGCCGATGTCAAAATCCTGGTAGACCTGCATCGAGTCGGCCGACACGATCTCTGTTCCCAGTTCTTGTGCCAGATCAATGGCATAAGAAGTTTTCCCAACTGCAGTTGGGCCGGCCAGGACAGCTATGCGAATTCTTACGGCTTTCATATCACATATGAGCTGCAAAAGTGGGTCAGGAGGTCAATGTCCCTGTTATTACAGGCTCTAATTGTTGGAATATGGGGAGATCTAGCTCCCTCGCTATTGGCCAAGGAATTATGGCAACTTTTGACTTGCAAAAGGTAAAATCCCTGACGTATCTTTCAATAACTTTTGTTTGGCTCCTGGTCAATATATTTGTACTAATAGAGAATCCATGAAACATGAGGTTGCTTTCGTGAAAATATATAGCCTGTTTATTCGACTGCTCCTCTTGGGCAATTTCCTTTTCTGGCTTCAAGGCCTCGGTGTAATGGCGCAAGAGGCGGAATTGAGCTTTATGGGCGTAGACGAAATTCGTCCGGGTATGAAGGGATATGGCAAAACGGTTTTCAAGGACAATAAGATTGAACGGTTTGATGTCGAGATTCTCGGTGTGCTGCGTAATGTGTCTCCTAAAGGCGACATGATCCTTGCCCGGCTTGCTGGCGGGCCGCTGCGCGATATGGGAGTGATCGCCGGCATGAGTGGCAGCCCGATCTTCATTGATGATCGTCTAATCGGCGCTGTGGCGTATGGGTGGGGCTTTTCCAAAGAACCGATTACAGGCATTACACCAATCGAAGAAATGCTACAAGTATACGAGCTGACATCATCTGAGCCTTCAGCCTCTGACGAGGTGAATGGTGGTACGCAGCGCCTTTTTCCCAGCCCGACGGAGCAATCCGTGCTCGCACCCCATCGCATCCAGATCGAACAGGATAAGCTGAAGCAGCTCGACCTTCCGCTTCCCCCAGAGTCTACGGGCGCACTCACTCTAGAGCCTCTTGCCACCCCACTTTTTGTAACGAGCCGTCATCCAGTAGTGCTCAGGGAACTCAAGCGATTGTTTGCACCGTATAATATGACAGCTGTGCTGAGCGGTTCTGCCAGCGGGTCGGCGTCAGCCCATGGCGATATTCCAATCGAACCCGGCGCAGCCCTCGGTGTGCAGCTCGTTGCAGGCGATTTGGACATCAGCGCCGTTGGCACAGTAACCTATTGTAAAGACAACAAGCTGGTTGCCTTTGGCCATCCCATGTTTCTCAGCGGTAATGTTGACATTCCCATGACCTCGGCCTACATCTATTCGATTCTACCCAGCTACTACTTTCCTTTCAAATTCGGTGAAGTTGTCAAGCAGGTGGGAAGCGTGCGTCAGGATCGCATGACAGCGATTGGCGGGGTTCTTGGCCGCGAAGCACCCATGGTTCCAATCTCCGTCAGTGTGCATCTGCCTGATCAGCAGCAAACCAGGACATTTAGCTATAGGGTCTGGGAGGATCGAGCATTCGGGCCCAGGCTGACTGTAATTTCGCTCTACGAGTCCCTGCTTTCAACCGACAAATTCCAGGGCGACTCTGCAGCGACTATTCACTACACAATCAGCCTTGATGACGGACGTACTATTACGAAGTCGGATTTTATTTCGTCCGATTTCGCTGTGGCAATATCTGCTTCTATGCCGGTGGCCTTTGATATCAGAACCCTGGTGAGCAACCCATTTAAGGCGGTACGCATCAAGCAGATTACGTTTGAGGCCGAACTGATCGATAAGCTCCTTACAGCTCGCCTGGTGGCTACCCATACGAACAAGACCACTTACAAGCCAGGAGAAACAGTTGAAATCACTCTGTATATTCAGCCCTGGCGCAAGCAGATCGAACCGCTAAAGGCATCATTCACCATTCCTGCGGATCTTCCTGATGGGAATTACTTTTTAAGCATTAGTGACGGACGAGGGCGGCAGGAATTGGAGTATGCACGCGCACCGGGTCTGTTTCAGCCGCTGAGTTTTGACCAATTGATGCGAACTCTGAAACAGAGCTTTCCGCAGAATTACATGTATCTCACAGTGCAGAAAGACACAGGCGGTCTGACCGTGCATGGAAAGGAATTAGCTGCTTTGCCGCCGAGTGTGATGAGGGTAATTGCAGACGCGTCGGTTGCTCAATTCACGCGGCCAACTCGAGGCATCTTCCTCTGGGATCACCGGATCAAAACACAGTATGCCGTGTCCGGAGCCGATCAGATTGTACTCGAGGTGAGACGGCACGAATAGACGCAGCCGAAAAGTATCGCTCAAGACCAGCGAAAGGAAGAGACTAATTTGAAAACGCGAGCTCGATTTTCTGCTACTTTATGTCTGATCTGTGCAGCCGTCTGGCTGCCGGGAATCCTATGGGGCATCAGCTCCATGCGTATTAAGGAGGATGGCTTTGAGGACTTTACCAAGGGCGATCCTAAGTCAACCTCAATCTCTAGCGATGGAAAGATCACTATCGCACCAGCCCTTGAAAAAATCTACGATACCAAGGAGGCACTGATCTGGGATCAATATGCGGGGCCTGACGGAACATTGTATCTTGCGTCTGGAAATAACGGAAAGATTTTCAAAATCTCAAAAAGCGGAAAAGGAGAGCTCTTCTGTGATCTGGAAGAGCTGGAAGTATATGCAATAACAATTGATAAGGAGGGTATGGTATTTGCTGGCGCGTCGCCGGGTGGCAAGATTTATCGTATTGGCCAGGATGGTGAACCGTCGCTTTTCTATGAAACTCAGGAGGATTACATCTGGGATTTGCTGTTTGATGATGATAAAAATCTGTACGTAGCAACCGGAAAGAACGGCAAGCTTTTGAAGATTGATCTAGAAAAACACTGCACTACAGTTTATGATTCACCGGCAGCGAACATCCTGAGTCTGGTACGTGACGCCAATGGCTCTTTGTACGCTGTCACTCAGGGCAAAGCCTTTCTGTATAAGATCAGCCCGGAGGGCAAAGTGTTCATGCTCTACGAATCGGCACTCGACGAAGCCCGCCATATTGTATGCGACAGCACTGGGAACCTGTATGTCGCCCTGAACAGCGAGAAGCTATCTAAAAGGGACATGTTTGGAATAACGCCACCGGCTCCTCAGGAAAATGGTGGTGTACTCTCGCTCGTCGAAGACCGCCCGCCTGGTGCTCCACCATCTCCACCTCCAGCTGCTATGCCTCCAAGCATCGGGAAAGGAAAGTCCAGCCTCGTGAAGATTGATCCGCAGGGATACGTCGAGGAAATCTGGAGGCCAGAAGAAACTCCGATTCACTGCCTTTATTTTGATCCTCAACGGAAGCACCTTCTGGCCGCCGCTGGCGAGAAAGGGAATCTCTACGTCGTGCAAGATAACGGGGACTTCACGCTTCTGCGTAGCGTCGAGGAGAGGTATCTTCTGTCTATAGGGCCCCGCGCTGGCGGGCTTGCTCTTTCAACAGGGAGTGGCGGGGTGCTCTACCAGTTACAGTTCGATGAGGCTGAAGAGGGAATCTTCTGGTCACGCGCTGTTGATGCAAAGACCGCGGTGAAATGGGGAAATTGTTTCATCCAAGCTGAGATGCCTGCTGGGGTGCAGCTGAGTCTTGCCACGCGCAGTGGCAACAGTTCTGAGCCTGACGACACCTGGAGTCCGTGGTCGGAGTTCGCACCAGTGCCCGATCAAAGAGTTCCGATCGCAAGCCCCATTGCGCGATTTCTCCAGTGGCAAGTTAAACTGCAAAAGAAAAAGAAGGCGGCTGCAGGGCCTGTACTGGATTTTACAGAAATCTACTACACTATGCCGAATCTGGCTCCTCAGATCAAACGGATTACTGTCAAAAAGGCCAGAGTCGCAGAGAAGCCTGAGATCAAGAGACCCCCTGAGATTGGAATAGACAAGAAAGCCCCTTTAGTCAGTGAGCCGA